>JANYKE010000078.1 GCA_025361685.1 Eubacteriales bacterium
TTTAATGTCGTTGATATGCTGGCATTGCGCAACGGTATAACTATTACAAGACTTAAGCACAAATGCTTGTATGGTGAGGGTAAGTTTGAGGGAATTGATAAGAGGGTATTGTTAATTAAACCTCAGACATATATGAATGCGAGCGGCGAAGCTGTTCGTGATATTGTCAATTGGTACAAACTTGATATGTCACAGATTCTGGTCATATATGATGATGTTGATATTCCAACCGGAACAGTGCGCATAAGAAAAAGCGGAAGCTCAGGAAGTCACAACGGAATGAAGTCAATAATATATCAGATTAACAGCGATGAATTTGCCCGCATTCGAGTTGGCATAGGAAACGCACCAAAAGAAATGAATCTTGCTGCGTATGTATTAAGCAAATTTGATGATGATGAAATAGAATTAATAAATGATGCCATTCTGATTGCTGCTAAAGCAAGCGAGATGATTGTGACATCAGGTGCAGATAGAGCAATGAACATGTACAATGTTCCAACCAAGAAGGAAGAGAATGGAGACGCTACTTAGCCTAAGGACTTTTGCAAATTCGAGACAGTACAACGAGGCCAAAACGCTTTTGTCACAGATTAACAGCAACAAGGCGTCGCAAAGTCCGACAATTAAATCGTTTGAAATAGTGGGTCCCCCCGATACGGCGAGAGCTCACGTTGCATCATGCCTTCTCAATGATTTGAAAATAAACGCATTATTTGTTGCGTATAACGAAATCCGTGCACGCAAATTTTATAATGACTTTTGTGAATATTTTGGAGATAAGGTTGCGTATCTGCCGCCGGCCGATATTCAAATTTTTGTTGCAGAAGCCAAAAATCATGATATCGAATATGAGCGCATGGAAGCACTTAACACTATCTCAAAAGGTGACTACCGTGTTGCGGTTATTTCGGCTGAAAGTTTGCTTCATATGCTTCCTGCTTCCGGTGAGCTAAACGGCGGCAAGGCAACAATCAATTTGTTGAAAGGCAGCGAACTAATTCTTGAGGAATTTGCGGCATCACTTATTGATTTTGGTTACGAGCGCGTAGACGAGGTTGATGGCAAAGGCCAATTTTCGATTCGTGGCGGGATAGTTGATGTGTATTCGCCGCAGGAAGTTGATCCGATTAGAATAGATTTGTTTGGCGATGAGATTGACAGCATAAGAACTTTTGATATTGCGTCGCAACGCTCGGTTGAAAATAGGCATGATACCTGCATCATTCCTGCGCGCGAGGCTGCGTATTCATATCGCGAATCCGAGGCGGAATCTATTATTGATTATATTGGCGATAACATTATTTTCATTGATGAGCCTGCGCGAGTCAATCAACGGATTGAAAGTGCTGAGGCAGAGTTTTTTAAAATATATAAGGACAAGGTTGTGTATTTTCCGAAGGGCTATGTTCTGGCAAAGCTTGAGAATCATAAGCATGTGTCATTTTGCGCACTGCAAAAGGATAATGCGATTCCGATTCAATGCTTGCCGCTGATGTCGTATCAGGGGAAATACGATGTGCTTGTTGATGATGCTGCGAGGTGGCGAAAGAGCAATCCAAAAGTTAAGATTATTGCGTTGGCAGATTCAAACGGCCGAGCTGAGAAGCTTGCTGAGATTTTTACTGATTACAATATAGAGGGCATCAATATTGTGAGGTCAGGTCTTTCCGGGAGTTACGAATTCACCGAGGCCGGCTTCGTGATTCTAGGCAATTTTGATGAGGGCAGACAGAGGCAGCGGCAAAAGCGTTCGAAGTTCAAGGGAGCAAAGGGCGACGGAAGCATTGATATCCAGTCATTCACGGATATTGCACCGGGTGATTATATTGTTCACAACATTCACGGGATAGGTGTTTACAAGGGTATAGAAGAGGTGAAGGTTGACAAGCGATTGAAGCGGGACTTTTTCAAAATTGTGTACAGGGATGACGGTATACTTTATGTGCCGGTTAGCCGCATGGACCTGATTCAAAAATATATTGGCGGTGAGAGTGTCAAGCCGAGAATGAACAAGCTTGGAGGCGTAGAATGGGAGCGGGTTAAGGCGCGCGTTAAAGATTCGCTTAAGAAGATTGCGGAGGAGCTGGTTAAGCTGTATGCGGTGCGTCAGACGATAAGGGGTTATGCGTTTTCGAGGGATACGGTTTGGCAAAAGCAGTTTGAGGATGAGTTCCCATATAATGAAACACAGGATCAGCTAAAGGCGGTTGAAGAAATTAAGGCGGATATGGAAAATGATCGGCCGATGGACAGGCTCCTATGCGGCGATGTCGGGTTTGGTAAAACTGAGGTGGCGATTAGGGCAATGTTTAAGGCGGTCAATGATGGTAAGCAGGTTGCATATCTTGTGCCGACCACCGTGTTGGCACAGCAGATGTATATTAATATGAAGAAAAGGTTTGCCGATTTTCCTGTTACGGTTGAGATCATCAGCCGGTTCAAGACGAAGAAGGAGCAGGCCAAGGCTGCGGAGGATACCAGAAACGGTAAGGTTGACATTCTGATTGGAACTCATCGAATTTTGCAGAAAGATATTGCATTTAAGAATATAGGACTTCTGGTTGTGGACGAGGAACAGCGATTTGGCGTTGGGCATAAAGAAAAGATTAAACAGCTAGCTCCGAATGTTGATACCTTAACAATGACCGCGACGCCAATCCCAAGGACTCTGCACATGTCACTTTCAGGCATTAGAGATATCAGCACAATTTGGGAGCCGCCTGAAGAGCGCTTTCCTGTTCAGACATATGTTTTGGAATATAATCCGGATATGGTTACAGATGCTATCAACAGAGAGATTGCACGCGACGGTCAAATTTATTATCTGTTTAACAGAGTTCAGACCATTGAGCGAAAGTTCCGGGAGCTTCAGGATATGATTCCGGAAGCACGCATTGCGATTGCCCACGGTCAGATGCATGAGCGTGAACTTGAAGACACGATGGTTGACTTCGCTAATGGCGAATACGACATTTTGCTTTGCACTACAATTATTGAATCAGGTCTCGACATCCCGAATGTTAATACGATCATTGTTGAAAATGCAGATAAGATGGGGCTGGCTCAGCTGTACCAGTTGAGGGGTCGGGTAGGGCGCGCCGAGAGATTAGCTCATGCGTATATCACATATAAAAAGGATAAGATTCTTTCGGAAGTCGCGGAGAAGAGGCTCGCCGCTATCAGAGAGTTTACGGAGTTCGGGTCAGGTTTTAAAATTGCGCTTCGTGATTTGGAGATAAGAGGAGCGGGCAATATTATAGGAGGCGAACAGCATGGGCATATGGATGCGGTTGGCTATGATACATATTGCAGACTTCTTCAACAGGCAATTAGGGAAGAACAAGGATTAGGTGTTCTTGAGGAAATAAAATCCGTTAATGAAGATGTAACTATTGATATCGACATAAATGCATTTATACCTGCAGAATATATTGCATCAGACGAACAGAAAATACAGATGTACAAGCATATATCTCTAATCAACAGTGAAGCTGATGCGGCAAATGTTCAGGATGAACTCATGGATAGGTACGGAGAAATTCCAAATGAAGTCAGTGAACTAATTAATGTTGCTTTGACAAAATCATATTGCATTAAGGTTGGAATAATCAGTGTAAAAAAATCCGGAGATACTTATACGTTGAAGTTTGGAAAAGCGGTACAAATAAATATGGATTCTCTTAGTAATGCAATATCAAAGACAAGCTATGAAGTTATTTTCTCGTTGGCCGGACAGCCGGAGATAAGATTGAAGAGCAATAAAAAGGCGGCTCAAAGTGCCGCCCTTGTAAATTTTCTAAAACTAATTAAATAGAAGCAATTATATTTTGTTTACAACGATGTCGGTGACAATGCTTCCATTTTCAACGATAGCTATGCTCGCATAATTAGTTCTCATTTGAACAGTATATTTACTGCTTTGCAGTGCTTGTTTAGCCTTATCCTTAACATCTGAAAAGACAGTTATGCTTTCGTATTTTACAACATAATAGCCAACATTATCAACAAGTATTGACTTTACATCGCCAACCTTCATTGTTGCAAGCGCATCAGAAATTGGCTGGTAGTAGCTCTTTGAATTGGCATCCAAACTTACCTGCATTTTGCCATTGTTTGTTGAAAGACTGGGATCCTTAGATTCATTCTTGATTATGTCATCAATGTTTGCACCGTTTTTAATCTTAACTACCGCAGCATCTGCATCACTCTTGGCTTTGGCTTGTTGTTCGGTGCTTAGACCTGCTTGAGTCTGCAAATCAACTGTCGGATAAAATACTTCTTTGACGGTAATCAAGTCGAGAGATGCTTTGTTGCTATTGTAATAAGTTTCAACTTCCGCATCGGTTACAGCAACAGCACTCGTGTATTTCGAAATATAGGCTGAAGCAACTTGCTGCCTTGTTATGATGTCAACATATTTATCAAAGGATATTCCGAATGTATCCAAAAGCTTTTTGGTAAAATCCGGCTGCGTTGTGTTATTCTGCTTAAGGTTATCAAGGATAGACTGGCGTACTTGAGGACTTGCCTTCGAGTATGCGCTTGAATTCTCAGCAATAGCCTTTTGATATTCAAGAGCCATGTCTCTCATATCTTCAAGAGTGAGCCTTTTAAGAGCGTCCGCATTTGTCTCGGTTGGCGATGCGGGCAAAGCATCACCAAGTATGTCAATACCGGCTTTGCTTTCCCAAAAGATTCGTTTTTCATCTGCTGTATCCTGTAAAATTACTTTGGATTCAACATTCATTTTGCTGTTTTTCAGGTAATACAAATAATCGACCTTTGATATTTTAGTGCCATCGACCGTTGCGACAAAATCTTTTTGACTATTATTCCAAAGAAGAAAAGCGACAGCAGCAATTGCAAGTACAAGAACAATAGAGACTGAGATTATGATAATTTTTTTGACTTTTTTACTCTTGACACTTTGTTTACTTTCGTTAGCTTTTAATTTTCTTTCTGATTGCGGCATTTGATTGTTCCTCCAAAAAGATTTTGTGAAAACAGATTATCATATAGGAATGATTTTGTCAAAGAATTTGAATTTTTATATTATAATTGCTATAATTAGTCACAATAAATATGTAAAGGAGATTTGGGATGAGAAAAAAAAGAGGAAAGAGCGTAATAATAATTTCAATTACTTTCGGAGTTGCCCTTCTGGCAATAGCAGCGGTCATGATTTTTATTTCAATGAATGGTGCCGGAAATACCGGCAATATTAATCCTGCGGGTGTGTCATCCCAAACCGGCAGCGGGGAGAAACAGATTGTATCAGCTTTTCCTTTTATGCAGAAAGACGCCTCGACAGGCAAAACAATATGGGGGTTCATTGATAGGAGTGGCAAAATTGTTGTCGATGCAAAGTATGATCAGGTTAATGATTTTGACGAATATGGCTATTCAACTGTAACCAAGGATCAAAAGTTTGGAATTGTTAATAAAGATGTAAGTGAAGTGCTGCCTGCAGAATATTCAAAGATTTCTGATGTTAATGATGGATTTAGAATTGGTATAAAGGATAATGACAGTTATATTTTTGACACGACAATGAAATGTGTTTATGCCAAGAAAGGAGTTGCCATTGGAGGATATGGAGATGGACTATTTTCTTTTTCTCAATCTATTGGGAGCGGTACAACTGCAAAAGTATTGTGGGGTTATATGGACACGAACTTCAATGTGGTTATACCACCGAAGTATTTGCAGACTTCTGATTTTAAAAAGGATAAAGCTGTGGTTCTCAATTCTGATAAAGAGTCAGTTCTTATTGATAAGACCGGAGCAGAGCTATTCAAGTCAAAGATGCAGTTGACATTTGATGGTGTTAATAGTCTGATTTCTAAGGATGATCTTACCAGCAAGGTTGCAATATTGGATTTGTCAGGCAAGGTCCTGGTTGATTACAAATATACTGCTATTGCAGGAGGTGCCGATGGACAATATGTTGTTTTCACAGAAAAAACAGCTACTGCCACAAAATGCGGTCTTATCGACAGAACAGGAAAATCAATTTTACCTGAAGATTATTTTCAGATAGACTACAAGGGCGGCGGATTATATATTGTATATCCAAATTCGGATTTTTATACAAAAAGAAACTATCCAGTCGAAATGAGAAAGGGCGCTCTTTTTAGTGCAGAGGGAAAAAAGCTAACTGATTTTATTTACTTCAATTGTGGAATGAGTAAGGATGAAAAAGCGTTTTATGTTACAGCTGAAAAAGAATCATATTTTGTAGATTCATCGAGCAAGAAAATTGATTCGCTGCCATCTGTTGAAGGTCAATACGGAGCCAAATTATTTAGTGACCAGGATGTCGTTAGATTCTTGAGCAGCGACAGGCTGTTTTATTTGAGCAAGGCAGGCGTGATATTCTGGGACAGCAATGCACCGGTTGTGCCTGATGGTTTGACAAAGGAAGCAGGCACAATGACAGGAGCGTTCGATGTAATAAATGAAGTGTATACTGTTTCTTATCCCGTAATGAAACTTGCCTCAGCAGAAACTACTGCTGTTGTGAATGAAGCAATCAAGAAAAATGCATATTCTGATATTGATTCTACACAATATGATGGTAAAGTTCTTGTGCGCCAATACAATCTTTTTGTTACCAAAAACGTTATTACACTTACTTTTATAGATACTTATTATGAGGCAGTTCAGTATACTGTAAGCAAGAATGAAAGACGCAGCATACAAATAGATATTCGCAATGGCAAACAGTATTTTCTTAAAGATTTGTTTATGCCCGGCTCGGCATATTTGCCGGCAATTCAGAAGATATGCAACAAGTATGTTGATGATTATAATGCAACAGATGCAGCAAAAAACGGTAAATTGAAATATCCTGTCTTAACTGAAAAGAATAATATTTTTGTGGCTGCAGACAGTGTTCATTTATACTTCAATCCTCCGGAAATTTCCGATAGCCCAATAAAGACTTACCCTGAGGTTACTGTAAAATTCACAGATATTGACCAGTATATTAATAGGGATGGCGTATTCTGGAAAGCACTAAACTAATTAAACACAAACTGTTAGGAGAATGACATGAGGCTTGACAAATATTTGAAGGTTTCGAGACTGATTAAGCGCCGCACAGTTGCCAATGAGGCATGCGACGGCGGGCGAGTTTCAGTTAACGGCAAAACTGCGAAAGCCGGCGCCGAAATAAAAGAAGGCGATATAATTGAAATCAGATTTGGGAACAACCTGACAAAGGTTCGCATTACGTCTATTATGCAGCATGTAACAAAAGAACAATCAAAAGAAATGTTCGAGATTCTTTAATACTAAATATTTTGTTTTGGAATAGCTCTCACAACAAGAGACGCAACAACAACTGCGACAGCACCCTGAGCAAGATTTGGTATTAATTCAGCGAATGCTGCAGCGAAACCATATTGCGGAGCAAACACCGGCAAAATCAAAAGCTCGGTAACAAAGTAGCCGCCTACCATTAACAGAGCACCAAAACACGATGCGACAACTATCGGCAAAAACCCATTATATCTTGTATCATTAACAGCATTTGCAATCAGTCTCTTATATATTAATGCAACAAGTACACCTTCAAGACCTTTAATAATTAAGGTAAATGGTGCGAAGATGCTGTAACCCAAAGCCAAATCTGCAAGTGCCGATCCGAAACCGCCTGCAACAAATCCACCAATCGGACCCAAAAATGCTGCAGAAATAATTACAGCTGCATCACCCATGTTCCAAAATCCCAGGGGGTATTGAATTTTAATAAAGTAAGTTGCTAAAAATACAACTGCAAGCATCAAGCCTGTAAGTACAATTCTTTTTGTACTAAATTCTTTTTCCATTGGCCTTGCACCTCCATCAGATTTTTGATAACATACAATTGTATGGTAGCAAAAACCATGTCTCAAGTCAACCGATAATGATAAGGGAGATACAACATTAATGGCAGCAAATGTAATCAAAGGTATTGAAGTTGTGAAAGCGATGAAGCAGGACTGTGCCGCAAGAGTGCACAAATTAAAAGACGAGGGCAGAACACCTTGCATGGCAATTGTGCGTATAGGCGCAAGGGAAGATGATTTAGCATATGAGAGAACCGCGGTTAAGCGATGCGAAAGTATGGAAATAGACTGCAAGGTATTTGAATTTCCACAGGATATTTCGAGTGATGAGTTTATGGAATCATTTGCACAGATTAATAATGATAGTGCAATACACGGAATAATGATATTTCGTCCTTTCCCCAAACAAATTGACGAAAAAAAAGTAGTTGAGGTCATGAAACCTGATAAAGATATTGATGGCATGACAGATGAGAATCTTGTTAAAATTTTCAAGGGTGACGAAACCGGGTTCGCACCTTGTACAGCAGAAGCAGTAATCAAAATACTTGATTTTGCCGACATTGATTTGACAGGCAAAAATGTCGCACTTGTTGGTAGAAGTCTGGTTGTCGGGAAACCTTTACTGATGATGCTGATAAAAAGAAATGCGACAGTAACCATTTGCCATACGCGCACAAAAAATATTTCTTCGATATGTAAGAATGCAGATATAGTTATTGCTGCTGCCGGTCAAGCTAAAATGGTTACTGCTGAATTTGTTGGCGATGAAGCTATTGTAATTGATGTTGGTATTAATGTTGATGAGATGGGTCAATTGTATGGTGATGTAGATTTTGAAAATGTGTCGGCAATTGCCGATATCATTACACCGGTTCCCGGTGGCGTAGGAACAGTTACAACTGCTTTGCTTGCAGAGCATGTAATAAGAGCTTGTGAGTATAGCATTAAGCAACGAGGAGGATCGTTATGAGCAGAAAAGATAAGGCGATTAAGGAGAAAAAATGGTATGGACGCGTCGCAGTATGGGGCATTGTGGCTTTGGTAATAGTCATCGGAGTTGCGGGATATTTTTTTTACAATTATATTATGAAAAACCAAACATATGATGCTTCAGTTTACACACCGATTCCTGTTGCTGAGTCATCAATTGTTCCTTCGTCGCGTGACAACATAATAAATTTGTATAAAGCCAACAAGGCGGATTTTGACAAAGCATTTGCATTTATGGTTAATTCAACTACGGCTTACCAGATTAGCAATGCAGCAGGAACATCGAGCGGGCAGTTTATTTTAAAGGTTGAGCCTGATATCAAGGATCAAGAAATGAAGGCTGTTTTCACAAGACTTTTAAATCAAATGAAGGGCGGATATTTTTTCAGCGATTTTACAAAAGACCCAAATGTTGATATGATGGCATGGCTGTTTTTCGATGGCAAAGAAAATTCGTTTATGCGCGGGCTGGTCAGCTTTAAAGATGTAGCGAGTGGTAAGGCACTTGCTACTTCAAGGGGTAACAGTATGTGGGAACTGCAGGATATGGGAGATAATGTTTTCTTCTATTACAACCACTATGATATTATTAATCATCAAGATAATTTTAAGAATACTGCATATAATGCTCTTAGCACCGAACAAAAAAATTCGCTTGCATATGATAAAAGTATGGCAAAGATTGAAATTGTGGATTATTCGGCAAACTCCAATCCTGATTCCAATGGCAAAGCTATTTGCGTTACATACAAAACAAAACAGACAGGAAGTGCTTATGATATAAAAGTTTACATTGACGGAATAAGCAGGAAAGTTATCAAGGTCGGAACATTTGGCGAAGAATTGGCGGGGCTGCAATCATCCCTTGGATAATTGAATGAATAATTTAAAAGTTGTTTATGAAGATAATCACATAATTGTAATTGATAAACCTTGTGGCATACCGGTTCAATCCGACAGCAGCAAGGATTTGTCGTTGCAGGAAATTGTTAAAAAATATATTAAGGAAAAATATGGCAAGCCGGGGAATGTCTATCTCGGAATTGTTCACAGACTTGACAGACCTGTTGGCGGATTAATATTATTTGCCAGAACTTCGAAGGCTGCAGCACGTTTGTCTGAACAGATAAGAACTAATAAAATGGTGAAAAAATATTATGCAGTTGTTAAGGGTGAACTTCAAAATGAAGCAACGCTTACTGATTATTTATTAAAGGATGAGAAAAGTAATATCTCCAAAGTTGTAAATGAAAATGAGGCGAAACTCAATAAATCTGCAAAGTACGCAATACTCGACTATAAGGTTGTTGATAGATTTGTTAATAACAATTCGGGTGAAGCGGTTATATTTAATCTGGTTGACATCAACCTGCATACCGGCAGATCACATCAGATACGAGTTCAATTTTCATCCCGCGGCAATCCGATATACGGAGATGTGAAGTACGGAAATGAGTCAAGAGAATGGCGCGGAGATATTGCACTTAGATCATATGTGATTCAGTTTGAACATCCGACAACAAAAGAAATTATTATTATGGAATCAGAATTGCCTGATAAATTTCCATGGAATTGCTTTGATGATAATTTGAAAAACATGTCGAA
>JANYKE010000127.1 GCA_025361685.1 Eubacteriales bacterium
TTGAAAAAGATTACCAGTTGTGCGGAATATCCTGTCACGGCAATGATGGCAAGAGATGAAACAAATACCACTACGCAATACTGCCACGCGACATTTAAGATCAGACCGAAATATGCAATAATTGCAACCGAGACCGGAACAAAGAGCAGTGTCATATTTGATAAAACCAGACTGGTAATTTCTTTTATTGTTTCACGTTTGATTACTCCCGTGCTTAAGAGCGTAAACAAAATCACCATCCCGAGAACGTTCCCCGGGATGGGTATATGAGTTAGCATCCGAATTGTTTCGCCTGCGATATATATTCCCAGAATGATGGCTGCCTGTTTAATTAATTTCATCTATTGGTCGCCAATCAATCCTCATTCAATAATTCGTACACTTTTATATCTTCGAAATACAGTTTAGTTCTCCAAGTTCTAAAACCGACACAGCCTCCGCCGAGCGGATTAGGACTATCGACATCATGGACTTTCTCGCCGTTGATCCAAACTTTAATATTCTCACCCAACTTTTGAATCTCAATTTTGTAAGGAACGCTAACCTCTGTGCTACGGCTCATGTCTTCAGAAATAAGATTGAAGCCCGGATCTCTTCTCAGCCTTGTCCATCCCGGAATCTTATAGCCATCATTTTTACCTGTGAAAGTAAGAATATGCAGTTGTGACTCTTCATGATACTGATCATATCTGCCTGTAAATCCTGCATCCGGAAGAAATCCGCCATCTAAAGTCTTTGCCGCAAAAAAGAAATTGATGTTGCCGGCATTTTTGGGAGGTACTGTCATAGCATTAAATTCAATAAAAATATCAGAAGGCATTTCTTTCCTTACCCAGACAGTCATTCCCGATAGTTCGGATGTAAGATCATCAATATATAATTTGCTATCCTCCACCCACCATTCGCCATCACCATCCATCGATAAATCTTCTGCGTTTTCAAAATCATTTTCGTAAAACAATTCTTTCTTCATATAATACAGCCCTCCTATTATGAGTAAATTTCTAGTAAAATATTACCACAGATATTATACACCATGCTTTTCGAATAATCAAAAATTATTTAATGATGCTGCATATTTAGCATATTGTTGCATATCACAAAAATAAAACATATAATTATATTAAACAGATTAATAATTATTCAGGAGGCTTGTGGTGAACAAAAAAACTAATGTAGTATTTATACTTTCGGACGACCAAGGGTATTGGACTTTGGGATGCGGAGGCAACAATGATATCAGGACTCCGAATCTTGACAGGCTTGCCTCTGAAGGAATCAGATTTGATAACTTTTTTTGCTCGTCGCCCGTGTGCTCTCCGGCTAGGGCAACTTTGCTTACCGGACGGATTCCTTCGCAGCATGGAGTGCTTGATTGGATAAGCCTTGGCGGAGGGTCGCCGCAAATTAATCCTCCCGAAATAGAATACCTTGAAGGGCAGACCGGATACACTGATATTCTTGCTGCCAATGGTTACACTTGCGGACTCAGTGGCAAATGGCATCTTGGTGCAAGTTATAAAAAACAAAAGAGCTTTTCACATTGGTTCACATTCTATGCCGGCTCTAGCAAATACTATGATGCCAACGTAATTGTTGATGGTGAAGAAGTTCAGTCAAAGGGATACCTCACTGATTTAATTGCCGATGATGCAATCGAATTTATCGACACGCATGCCGGTGACGACAATCCTTTTTATGCAAGCGTAAACTTCAATGCACCTCACAGACCCTGGGGCGGTAATCATCCTCAAGAGGTTATTGATTCATACGATGACTGTGATTTTAAATCTTGTCCGCAGGGCGAACCGCATCCTTGGCTCACACCTTGGGGCGGTGAGCATGACCAAACTCCGCCGAAAGAAAATTTAAAAGGATATTTTGCTGCAATCACTTGTATGGATGCAGCAATCGGTCGCATCATTGACAAAATAAATGAACTTGGAATCAGAGAAGACACCTTGATTATTTTCTCGAGCGACAATGGTTTTAATTGCGGACACCATGGAATCTGGGGCAAAGGTAACGGGACATTTCCGCAAAATATGTATGACACTTCTGTAAAGGTTCCCGCCATTTTCAGCCATAAAGGAACAATTTCCGAGGGAGTTGTATGCGAAGATCTCGTGAGCGGTTATGATTTTATGCCAACTCTGATTGAATATCTCGGAGTCGAAAGCGCGCAATATGACGAGCTGTCAAAAACTCTTCCAGGTCGAAGCTTTGTACCAATCCTTTTCGGAAACGAAAATCCTAACAGGAAAAATATTGTTGTTTATGATGAGTACGGTTCAACGAGAATGATTCGCACTAAGGAATGGAAATACGTTCACAGATATCCGTTCGGACCTAACGAATTATATGATCTGGTAAATGATCCCGGCGAAAATATTAATCTTTTTTCGGATGAGAGCAAAGCTGATGTGATTGTCGAGATGCGCGCGAATATGGAAGACTGGTTCTTCCAATATGTTGATCCCGCTTTGGATGGGCGCATTCATGGCATTATTGGCAACGGACAACATGCAAAACTTGGCGACAAATCAAACGGCAAAGCCAACTTTGATTGCGATGGCGAAATCGATCGACCAAAGTTTTTATGGTTTGATAAATTTTAATAATAATAAATATTATTTTCGAATTTTTAGAGCGTCCAAGCTGTCTTTATTTGTAATCAAATACATGAAGAGCGGGACGCTTATTAATGTTACCACGACAAATTCTCCGAGTGCGATAAAAAATGTTGCCGGCCAAAATGTCTCGCCAATCCCAACAAAGAAAATTAATTCAAATGCGATTATGATTGCCGAGACAGATGTCCACAAGCTTGCAACAGTAAGGAACACCGCCAGCGCACGCTTCTCACCTAGAACTTTGTACCCTGTATTTGGCAAATCTCTTTTGCTCAATTGAAATTTTAGCAGATAATATTTTCTTGTGATGATTATCATAACGATTGCAAAGGTGCTGGCTAATGTTCCAAATATCGCATCGATGATTCCGCCCGGTCCAAACAAGTTGGCCATAAAGCAGCCGATGATGAGTCCCGGCGCATAAAACGGATCTACGAAAGCAAGCAAAACCAAAACCTCTGAAATTCTAAATTGAACCATGCCATAACTTATCGGCGCACCCGCAACTGTCATCGCAAAATACAACGCCGCAACCATCGCGTTAACCGCAATTACAACAGCACGAAATTTTAACCTTTTTCTCTTCTCCAAAATATAATCCTCCTTGTTTTTTTAATTTGTGGTTATCAAGGTAACACAAAATACTTTTTTAGTTTATCGCAGTTAATCGTATAAGTCAACGAATTCGGGCACCGGTGTTGGAGATGGCGTCGGGGTAGGCGGCGGTGTCCATCCCGGTGGGGTAGGTGTTGGTATCGGAGTAGGTGTTGGTGTCGGAGTTGAAGTCGGCGTTGAAGTCGGAGTCGGAGTTGGAGAAGAGGTATTAGTAGGTAGATCACCTAATTCGTACATTCCGCTATCCGCGTGATTGAAACCTGTTCATTTTTTGCAACACTTTTCTAATGCCTATTTTACTGCTTTGTATTACGGATTTCAACTATCATTTCAACAACATTTTTCCCTTATTATATCGTACACTTGGAAAAGCGTCTACATTTTTTGACAGGTTCCATTATTTGGTATCATTAATCTGCTTTGCAACTTTTGCCTTGACTGCGTCTGAAAGAAGCTTACACACCTCGCCACGCTTAACCTCGTTTGTAGGCTTGAATGTTGTCTTTCCATTTTCCGAATAGCCTTTAACAATTCCTTCTCTGACCAGCATTGCAACTGAAGCCTTCGCATAATCTGCTATTTCTCCCCGATCGCCGAATTGTGACAAAATTAATTTAGTTTCACTTTCAGTTGGCAATACGAAGTTTTGCACCTTGACAAGCGCTCGCGCAATTGCAGTTGCTGCATCTTGTCTTGTGATTGGCAAATCAATGCCAAATTGTATGTCGCTAATTCCGTTCAACACTCCATATTCTTTTGCCGCAGCGATATAAGAGGTATACCATGCATCCGGTCTCACATCATTAAATAAGTTTACGCTGCCATAAGGATTGTCGTATAAATATGTTGCCAACGTAATCATCTTCGCAAATTCTTGTCTTTGAATTGAGTTTTCAGGTCGAAAGGTTCCATCTGAATATCCACTTACAACAACCCCTGTTGATTGTTCCGTCACATATTCCTTTGCCCAATGATTTACAATATCAGAAAATGTATTGCCTGAGGGTTCATTAAATCCCAATTCAGTAAAAGACACCCCTTGCCAATTTATTGGGTCATTGCTGCCATATCCGACGACCTTGACGTACTTTGCAGTAACAGGTTTTTCAAAAAAATAGTATCCCAAATAGTTTATTCTTTCACCCGATCTTCCGTAATCATAAGCACCAATTTCAAATTGCGGGGCTGCAAAGCATTTCATTTCCTGCGTTGTCCCATCAAAATTTTTGTAGGTTCTGTTTTTAAATTGTCCGATGGAAAATGGGCTTTCTGCACCTTGCGCCGGACTGTTAATATTTATTTCGTCATAAGCCTTAATAAATTGTGTCGGATATGGTAATGGATTTTTTTCCATTTCGTTCGAGCTTTTTTCGAAAATATTTTTGTAAGTTGATGAATCGATGACCAAGTCTTTTGCATATTCATATGGCAGCTTCGGCTGTGCCATCATTGCATTGCATTGACATCCTTGATTGGTATCTCCGACTTCCTCCCAATCTATTCCATCCTTTGAAACAAGCATTCTGAAATAGCTGGAAAACTTGTTGGCACTGGAAGTTCCTACCCTGAAAGATCCTATTATTTTTTGACTGTCAAATATTATCGTAAATGAAGGAATAATTGGATCAGTACCCACATTAAATCCATAGCTGTTGCTCCAGCCATCATTAATATATTTACGTGTTCCTGATTTTGCCCCAAATCCAATTACATTTTTTGGTTCATACATGATATTAGGTCCGAGCAAAAAAGTTTCAGGATAATTCGAATAATTTGTTATATCCTTTGCATATATAATGTTGTCAACCGACGAAAGATTATTTTCATTAAAAGCTGAGGCATTAATTATTGATAATGTCGATATAGTAATTGTGATGAGCAAAGTAATTCCAACAGCTTTCAAGGTTGCCATAATACATTACTCACTCCTTGGTCCGAAACCTTTACTGTTGAAAAAAACGAATCCTTTCCAACCACATCACAAACCACTCCTAAAGGATTTCCGCTCAATACGATGATTTCGGTTCCTTCATCGTTTAATACGTATACTGCGTGCTGTACCCCGGAACCACCTATTGCATCCGGAGCTCCGTGGATTTTATCAAATGTATCCATCAGTTCAAAAAAGTTAAGACTATATCCAAGATCGTTGCTTTGCTTCGACAGATTTTCAATTATTGTTTTTGCCTGTTCCAAAGTAATACGTGGTTGTTCTCTTGGAATTGCTCCTGCAATCATTTTTATATCTCTTTTCCAATACTCAGTAGATCTGCGGCTATCCAAAAGTGTTTTCATTTCAACATATTGATCCGGGCTCAAATTGTTTTCGCCATATGGATTTCTGTTCCATGCCTCTGTTTGGACTTGAGGCACATAAGGCACACGAGGCTTTTCTGTTAC
>JANYKE010000138.1 GCA_025361685.1 Eubacteriales bacterium
GTCAGGGGCTAAAGGAAAATCCAATTGTATGCTTATTGGGTCCCCGGCAATGCGGAAAAACCACTTTAGCCCCCAGATCGTTGGTGGATGATTAAATAGGCGAAGGTCATCTTCTATCCATAGAACTGAAGGTGAAAGCGAAGCATACATTTTGTAAACATCACTTGTTAATTTTCTCCAGCCTTTCGACTCAGGGCAGCCGCAACATTTATTTTCTTCGCCTGTCCAGTTCACCAAAAATTTCATATCTTTTACTTTGCCGCGCATATCTCGCCCACGGTCATTATGTCCGATTGTTACCCAAGGATTAATAGAAAATGCTATCCTTTCATTAAGCAGTACATCGCGAGCTTTTTCAAGCCAAGGATAATATCTTTCCAGCAGTTCAGGAGTCATCAGGCCATGAAAAAAATCCTCGGGTTCAACCTTAAAAATTACTTCATCTATTTTATTGGAGACACAATAATCTTTAACTTGTCCAATCGTTTCTTCCGGTTTCCATATTGGGAAATTCTTTCTCATCATGTATCTAAACTGTTTACTGTTTGATAAGTTGCTCATTTCGTCCCCCTTATCAGTTTGAATACTTCACTCTCAAGATATTCCACACTTTTGCCAATTACTATTCTGAATATTTTTTCATCGGTTTCATTGTCAATACCAACTATATCCGTTGCTTCTTCTTTGCTGAACTCAACATTATCCCACGTACCGTTTTCAGAAATTGAAAAAATTGTTTCAATTTCTGAATTCGAATTGCCTTTTAATAATAATCCAACACTTTCACAATCGTCCATGCTCAAATTTGTCACACTTAATATTTCAAATTTGTCTGAATCTGATATATCATAAAACGAAAGAATGTCCGGATTGCTTTCATTCCATACCAATGGGTTATTGTTTGATAACCAACTTAATATTTCGAACATAAGCTTTGCTCTTCCCCAACTGTATTGTCCTTGAGATGGATAACCAAAAATTTCTGCGCTGTGGATTGCAACTCTTCCGCCTAATTTATTCTCATATATTATCCAACCCGGGATAATGGGCTCACGATCAGGATCAAGTAGACGTGTGATTTCTTTCGCACCCTCACAAAGTTTGAATTTCTTAAAGTAAACAACACCGTCCCAATCATGCGTTCTTGTAATCCATAAAATTCCAAGATAATTAACCATAACATTATCTCTCACAATTACATTTGCTTCTTCCGCTCCGAAAGGCCTGCTCTCAGTATTTATGTCACCCGTGAACTCAACTCCGAGATATTCACCATATCCTTCTTCTATCAAGGCACATGCTGCTTTGCCATCAAGCAACAAAGAATGCGAAAGAAAGTTCAGTATTTCATCTTTGCCAAATTCTAAAATTGAATCGCCCATAAAGGCAGCAACATCGTTTCCTGTAGCAACAAACTTTACCGGGAATCCCAACCGCTGAAAAATTTGCGACCACCAACAGACTTTTGGCTGTGGTATAAATATACCTTCGCTTTCCGCAGCAACAGATTCATTCGAGGAATTTTTTGCATTGGCCAACGCCGAAAACTTCTTTTTGTTTTTCGAAAGCATCATCTGCATTTCTTTTTCACCAAACTCATACTTGCTGTTTAAATTAAACAAATCAAGTATAACGCTTTCAAATCCTAATGTTGCTGCAATTGAAATCTGCAGTTTTGTAAACTTAATTGATTTCGAAAATGTACTGTAACATTTGCTTCCGATAATCGGAATACATTCAATCGAGTCGGGCAGCAATGATATTACTGCTCGCACCGGATCCAGTTCATTTATTATTTTTTTCGGAAGATTATCTGCATGATTTTCAAAATCGAGTGCAAGTAATCCTTTATTCTGTCCTACGAATTCTGATATTAACTTGACAATATTTTCGACGCCAATTGCAAATACAGTTTTTGAATTTGTCGCCAGCGCTACGCGGCTTGCAATTGAATTTTTTCTAAACAATGCTGCTATTCCCTTGAACAACTCAGCCGTATCATGAAAATTTTCAATGCCGTTAGCACGAATCAATTCATCCCCGACTAAAATTAATTCGGGGCCAATTTCTATAATACTTTTTATGTCAATTTCGTTTAGATTCATATTGCTCGCAACTCGGACTACCTTAAAATCAAAATTAGCTCCGCGCATTATTTCAGTTACCTTATCTTTGATTATGCCGCT
>JANYKE010000151.1 GCA_025361685.1 Eubacteriales bacterium
CGTTAGGACTTACCGTTATATTTGCAACTTTACCATTGCAAGTGTAAGTGGAGTAAGCAGATTGACAAAAAATAAGCGAAAGAGCTAAAGAGAAGATTGATAAGATTTTTTTCATTGCACTGTTAATAGGATGAAATCTTCTGTTAAAAGCAACCATGGTTGGTATTTTATTTTTCTTGGCAATACTGCTTAGCATGGATGTTTCCTCGAAGTCATTGCCGGGAGGTTTTTCGATCAATAAAGGGATTTTTTTATGGAGTAGTTTTGAAACAATGACCCCTTGAATGTCTTCCGGAAGAACGACAGAAATGGCATTTGGTTTCTCGGATTCAATCATGCTGTCGAAGTCAAAATAAGCATTGGCAAACCCGAATTTTTCTTTATACATGTTAGCACGCTCAGTATTAATATCACAGCATCCTGCCAAAAAAGTATTCGGATGCGATTCAGCATAACGATGAAGAGAAGGACCATGCGCAGTTTGTGAATGTCCGCCACAGCCGATAATGCAAATTTTAAAACTCATTGTGCTTCCTCCATTTAGTGAATGTAGTTTTTAATGTCAACGCAGTTAAGCACAAAAATTGTGGCCCCACCGACTTTGATTTCTGTATTATAAATTGAATCGTCAACCGGCTCAAAACTCGATCCGGTTTCGTAACCAATTGCAGGCGAATACATATATGGCATGGTTGCAGAACTTATTGAAATATTTCTGCTTTTTGATTTGCTCTCAATAATGCTTATTGCCTTATTAAGATTATCGGGTGTTACGCCTACTAACAGAGTTGAATTGCCAACCGAAAGAAATCCCCCGGAAGAATCTAGTTTTGTAACCTTAAAGCCTGCTTTGTTAAGTGCGGAAATAACTCTTTTTGAGTCATCCTGCTGCAATATGGTTAGTATAAGTTTCATGATTACCACTTACTCCTTCATATTTTTATTACTCAATAATATGATATATATTTTATGTTATTTTATCATAATATGTAAGAAAATTCAATTTTTTTTGAAATTTTTGCTCAATTAGTGTATAATAATCAATTACAGGACAGTAATTCTTTTGTCAAGAGGGGGAAGTATGGACGAAAGACAACATAAAGCGGCCATCATGCGAAAAAAGAGGAATAACAGGATTCTGGGCCGAATAAAGTTATCTATTTCTTTAGTCATTCTATTAGCCATAATATTGCTTGCAATATCTGCTACGCCAATATGCCGAATTGAACAAATAAGTTATTCCGGACAAAACTATGACAACGATGCAGAAATATCACAATATGTTTCGGACCTTGTTGGTCAAAATTTATTGCAGGGAATGAATTATAATCCAATTGACCTGGCAAAGATGCGATTTGTTCAACAGGAGAAACAGATTCAGAAATTGCCTTATGTTAAAAGCGTAACAGTCAAATACAAACCGTTGCATGAAGTTGCTGTTGAGGTTGTTGGGCGAGTACCGATTTCTTTGATTGAAACAGCAAATAAATTTTTACTTGTTGATGATGACGGAATGCTTTTGGAAAATTATTCTGACAAAACGGATCCTGCATTGGCCGGCAAGATGAGCAATTATATTTTATTATCGGGAATTGATCCAACGGGCTACTCAAGGGGACGACTGCTTCCTGCCGAAGTTTTAGGCACATATAAAAATGTTGCAGCAATAATCGGAGCATTTAAAGAATATGACAATTTAAAGGCTACAACGCACACAAAAGAAATAACAGTTGTTAATGCTTCGAATCCTGATAACATAGTAATCAATTACAATAATACAATTGACATTTACTTTTCGAGCAACACAGATTTTGTTTATAAGGCAGGATTCATTTGCAAGATGCTGGACGATAATTTGATTGGCAATGAAAAGGGAAAACTTAAATATAATGAGAGCAAAGGAAGTTTCAGTTTCATACCAAACTGATGAAGTGAGGGAGAAAAAATGAGTCAAATAATTACAGGTGTCGATATTGGCAATACCAAGGTTGCAACCGTTATATGCAGACTATCGCAAGGTAATCAGGTTGAAACACTTGGTACCGGCATGGACATTATTCGCAATGTTTCAGGCAGCAAAGAAAGAGATGCGGCAGCAATAGCTGATTCGCTGGATGAATCAGTCGGCCAGGCAATGAGGATTGCCGGCGTAAAAGTTTCGTCAGCTTACTTTAATATTTCGGCACAAAACTCAAGGGTTTTTTCGGCGGAGGAGGCAGTCAGATCTGCCAATCCTACAAAGGTCATTTCAAATAGTATTGATTCAAACAAATATGTCATTGAAGAAAAAACCGGAAGCATAAGTGAAATCGAAGAATTAGCTGCTGTATGCAGACTAAAGATTGACGGGTATGTGCATGAAGCGATTGCGATAAACGAACTCTATGTGCCTGACTCAGACAAGCGTGGAATATATGCAATTGTAAATATTGCAGGAAGCATTACTGAGATTAATATTTTCAAAAATGATCTGCTCAAATGGAGTACTACCATTCCGGTTGGCGGAGATAACATTACAAAAGATATTGCTTTGATTTTGAATATCCCGATTGCTGATGCTGAAAAGATTAAGAGAAAGTGCAATTTGTGTTTGAGTACTCTTGTGGAAAATGATATTCCGATTAAAATACATATGAATGATAGCGAGGAAGATATTGAGATCAGAGCTTCATCTGTTGTTAAGATTATTGAAGCACGTGTCTTTGATATTTTTAATGTCAGCAAAAACAAACTAAAGGGAGCGGGAATTTCTGCTTCACAGATTACGAAAATATTACTTGTAGGCAGAGGTATAGTAAATGTTGATGGCGGGGACAGTATGGCGAGTAAAGTTTTTGGGGTTCCTGCAAAAAAGATTGACGTTGCATTAAAGGGATTAACGGGGCAGGAATTTGCGACAGCGCTTGCGATTGTTTCATATGCTGCGGGGCATTGTAAGAAAATTTCAATGACGGGAGCAGCACCTGTACGTGAAACTCAATTTACGGGCAAAAAGACTTACACAAATTCTGATGAAGAGATAAAAGACGAAGCTGACACTTCTGGACCGGAAGGCATAAAAGGCAAATTGGATTCAGTCAGAAAGCTGTTCTGGAAGATATTTTAGCAAAATTAGCAAAATAAAAATGGTTTAATTTCAAAAAAAGTATTGTATTTTGTAAAAAATGCTATTATAATCAATGTAATATATTTTACATATGAAAAAGGGGGAACCTAAAGTGTTGGATTTCGAATTTGAAACTGATTATGTTGCAAGAATTAAAGTTATCGGAGTTGGCGGCGCGGGCAATAATGCTGTTAACAGAATGATCGAGGTCGGGTTAAAAGGCGTCGAGTTTGTTGCGATCAATACAGATAAGCAAGTGTTGTTTTCTTCGAAGGCTCCTACAAAAGTGCAGATTGGTGAGAAACTGACCAAGGGTCTTGGAGCGGGAGCTAATCCTGAAGTCGGTGAGAAAGCCGCAATGGAAACCATGGAAGAAATTGAGAATGTACTCAAAGGTTGTGACATGGTATTTATTACTGCAGGTATGGGCGGCGGAACAGGAACCGGCGCTGCACCAATCATTGCCGAGGTTGCTGTAAGACTTGGGGTACTGACTGTTGCTGTTGTAACTAAGCCTTTTCTTTTTGAAGGCAAGAAGAGATATCAGAAGTCCGAAGAAGGAATCAAGAAACTTCTCGAAGTTGTTGATTCACTTGTTGTTATTCCAAATGAAAAATTATTGCAGTTGATTGATAAAAAGACTGCTATGCTTGATGCTTTCAATCTTGCGGATGAAGTTTTGAAACAGGGCGTGCAAGGCATTTCGGATCTTATATTTGTACCCGGTTTGATGAACCTTGACTTTGCAGATGTTAAAGCGATTATGAAAGATTCAGGTATTGCTCACATGGGAGTTAGTACAGCCAAGGGTGAGAATAAGATTGAAGAAGCATCTAAACTTGTTGTACAGAGTCCGCTTCTTGAGACATCGATTGAAGGAGCCAACAAAGTTCTTATCAATATTACCGGTGGACATGACATTTCACTTCTTGATGTTAACACAATCAATACGTTAATTCAGCAGTCAGTTGATCCTGATGCAGAGATTATT
>JANYKE010000172.1 GCA_025361685.1 Eubacteriales bacterium
TTTTGACATCGCCAAAACTCTTTTAGGCGCCAGACTCGGAATCACCGCAATGTTAATCATTGTTCTTTCAACAGTAACGACAACTTACTTAGACGTATACTCAACCGGGGAAAGTTTGCTAAACATAACAAAAAAATTTAGTGGCAAAACGATAGCAATTGCTACAAGCATTATAGGAACTTTAATCGCAATATTCACGCCTATTGAGCAATACGAAAATTTTCTATATCTTATCGGCTCTGTTTTCGTCCCGATGGCAGCTATATTGATAACCGATTATTTTATTCTGAAGAAAAGAGATATTTCAAAAGAGTTTGATATCCTCAACACAATTCTTTGGATAATCGGATTTATTATTTACAGAATATTTTTACAAATTGACACATTTGTCGGAAGCACAATTCCCGTTGTAATAATTGTATCGTTGCTTTGCATTGCTGTAAATAAAATTTTAGAAAAGGTGGTACAGAAAAATGTTTAATCAAATCTTAGAAAATGTAAGAAACAAAGCTCCACTCGTTCACAGCATTACAAACTATGTTACTGTAAATGATTGTGCCAATATTATTCTTGCGGGCGGCGGCTCCCCGATTATGGCGGACGATATCAGCGAGGTTTGTGACATAACCTCAATTTGCGCATCACTTGTAATAAATATTGGAACCTTGAATGAGCGAACAGTCGGATCTATGCTGGCCGCTGGTAAAAAGGCCAATGAACTCGGTCATCCCGTAATCCTCGATCCTGTTGGTGCCGGCGCCTCGGAACTGCGCAACGAAACAACACTGCAGCTATTGAGGGAAATAAAATTCTCAGTTATCAGAGGAAATATTTCAGAAATAAAATTCATTGCAGGCGGAACCAAAACTACAAATGGTGTTGACGCAAGTATTGAAGATACTGACAATATTGACAGCATTAAAGCAATGGCAAAATCCTTGAGCAAAACAACAGGTGCGATTATTGCAATCACAGGAGCAATCGATATCGTTGCGGACAGTGATAAAGCATACATAATCAGAAACGGTCATCCGATGATGGGCAAGGTGACCGGAACGGGATGCATGCTTACGTCTTTAATAGCCACATATGTCGGTGCAAATTGTGACAACATCATTGATGCAACTGCATGTGCAGTAACGGTCATGGGGCTTAGCGGGGAGCTGGCGTTTGATAAGCTTACAGAAATTGGCGGCGGAACAAACTCATACCGCATGTATATTATCGATTTTGTAAGTCAGATTACCAATACGGTTTTAAATGGAGGTAGTAAGATTGAAATTGGATAAGTCTTTCCTGCTCTTATACGTCGTGACTGATCGAAGCTGGCTTGGCGGAAATTTTCTTGAAAATCAAGTTGAAGAAATAATCAAATCAGGAGCAACTTTTATTCAGTTGCGCGAAAAAAATATGTCCTTTGATGAATTTGTCGCTGAGGGTAAAAAAATTAAAACAATTACTGACAAGTATAAAATTCCGTTTGTGATTAATGACAATATTGATGTTGCACTTGCTGTTGATGCAGATGGAATTCATGTCGGTCAAAATGATATGAATGCAAAAGATATTCGCAAACTTATTGCTAAAGATAAACTTCTTGGTGTTTCAGTTCAAACCGTTGAACAAGCACTTATAGCCGAACGTCAGTGTGCTGATTATCTTGGAGTCGGTGCTATTTTCTCAACTTCAACAAAGGATGATGCAGATAGTGTATCTTTAGAGACTTTAAAAGAGATATGTGATGCGGTCTCTATTCCTGTTGTTGCAATAGGTGGAATAAATGAATCAAATATTTTACAGCTTACAGGAACCGGTATTGATGGTGTCGCGGTAATATCAGCAATTTTTGCTAAACCTGATATCTCTGCAGCAACAAGAACCCTAAAATCACTTGCAAAGAAAACAGTTTTTAAAGGTATGATATTTGACTTGGACGGAACGATACTTGACTCGATGTCTGCATGGGATAATATTGGTGAAGAATACTTGATTAGGAAAGGTGTTAAAAATATTTCCGACGATTTGAATGAGAAATTAAAAGTAATGAGCCTTACCGATGCTGCAGAATATTTTATAAAAGAATTTGGTATCGAGCGTTCAGTGCAAGAAATAATTGATGATATTAGTTTGATGATTGAAGATAAATACAAATATGATATACAGTTGAAAAAGGGCGTCAGAGAATTTTTAGAAAAAAATAGAAATGTAAAGATGTGCATTGCTACTTCATCATATGGAAATCTTGGCAAGGCAGCGCTAAAGCGGCTCGGGGTTGATAAATATTTTGATTTTATGATTACTTCAACTGAAACCGGAAGCAGCAAGGATAGCCCGGATATTTTTCTCGTTGCTGCAAAGAGATTGGAACTTGAGCCCGGAGAGATTGTTGTTTTCGAAGATGCACCTCACGCTGTTGTTGCGGCTAAGAGTGCAGGATTTTATGTTGTCGGAGTTGGCGAGGATTCATTTGCAGATGAAAAAGAAGAAATAATAAAAGCAGCAGATTTATTTGTTGAAAACATACTTGATTACGAGGTGAAATAGAATGAAAAAAATATTGACTATTGCAGGTTCGGATTGCAGCGGCGGCGCAGGAATACAGGCTGATATCAAAACCATAACTGTTCACAAGATGTATGCGATGAGTGCGATTACAGCACTGACAGCCCAGAACACTATTGGAGTGCAAGGTATCTTTGAGGTGTCCCCCGAATTTGTCACCGCGCAGCTTGATAGTATTTTCTCTGACATATTTCCTGATGCAGTAAAAATCGGAATGGTGTCTAACGTTAAAATTATTGAGGTTATTGCGCAGAAACTAAAACAGTACAACGCAAAAAATATTGTTGTTGATCCGGTTATGGTTTCGACAAGCGGCAGCAAATTATTAAATGATGATGCAATGAATGCTGTGATAACAAAACTAATTCCGCTAGCCGATATTATCACCCCAAATATTTCTGAAGCAGAAGCACTAAGCAATATAAAAATTGAAAATGAAGATGACATGATTGTTGCAGCAAAAATAATATCGGCCATGTTTTCAGGCAGCGTTTTGATTAAGGGCGGGCATCTCTCTAACTCTGCTGATGATTTAATTTTCACAGCAGGAAAAGCAGTTTGGATTAAAGGTGAGAAGATTGATAATCCGAATACGCATGGGACCGGCTGCACACTGTCCTCAGTAATCGCATGCAATTTGGCAAACGGGTTTTCTGTTGAGGAAAGCGTGATTAACGCCAAACAGTATGTTACCGGAGCCCTGCTGGATATGCTGGATTTGGGTGCAGGCAGCGGCCCTCTAAATCATTGTTATTTATAAAAAAATGTGCTATATTGTAGGCAATAATACATTTCATTTTGAAAGGATGGTGTTACCATGAATACTGCATTAATAATTATTATCGTAGTGCTTGTCGTTCTGGTTCTTGCATTTATTTCAGTCTATAACGGTCTGCTACGCAAGAAGATTTACGTTCAAGAGTCTTGGTCTTCGATTGATGTCCAACTGAAACGAAAGGCTAACGTTCTCCCCAATCTTGTCGACACACTAAAGATGCAGACAGATTATGAAGGAACTCTGCTTAGAGACATCACTGATGCTCGCTCCGGCATTACTGAGGGAAGCAACGCCGAGAGAATGAAAGCAAATGATAATCTCACCAATAGCCTCCTCCCATCCATTAATGCTGTTATGGAAAATTATCCTACGCTTGGCGCAAGTGAATCTTTCAGACAGCTTATGACTGAGATCAGCGATTGCGAAAATAAGATTGCTTATGCCAGAAACAGATACAACATTTCTGTTACGACATTCAATACAGCAATCATTACTTTCCCGGGCGTAATATTCGCCGGCATGATGAAGCTTACTGCATTTCCATTCTTTGCGGTAACAGAAGAGCAGCGTCAAGATGCGGATGATATGCGAATCAAAGACATAAAATAATAATCTGATTGTTTTACGACTGGAGGTTTTGTTATGCCTGATAATTCCATTTCTCAAGATCGCAGAGTTTACAATACGATTGAAGAGGTCAGAAAAAATGTCACCAAGTCTCTTATACTGATTTTTGTTATGGTTCTGCTGATTTTTGGTGTTTGTATGGCTATTGGATTTTATTACAATGATTATAAAATCGGTTTGTTATGGGGAGTTTTGGTTACGGCAATTGTTATGCCGATTCAACTTCTCACCGCACGCTTTACAATTATTCATGCGACTAAGGGTAAGAAGCTTGATCTTGCTGATCCAAAACAGCAGGAGCTTCAATCGCTTGTCGAGGGACTTACAATTTCTGCCGGGATGTCTCGGACTCCTGACGTGTACATTACTCCGACAGATGTGCCTAATGCATTTGCAGGAGGATTCAGTGAGAAAAGTGCATTTATCGGTGTTACTCAAGGATTGCTTGACCGCCTTAACAAAACTGAACTTGAGGGCGTTATCGGTCACGAGATTTCACACATCGTTCATCGCGATATCATGCTGTCTCAGCTTGCGGTTGCATTGGTTAGCATACTTATTATTCTGAGTTCAATTTTTGCGCGTATTGTATTTTTCACAGGTGGAGGCAGAAGAAATGACAGTAGCGGTGGCCAGCTCGGACTTGTCATTCTTGCAATTACAATTTTCGCTTTACTCTTGAGACCTATTGCATACTTCATCGGAAATATTATTCAGCTTAGCATTTCGAGGAAACGCGAATATGCTGCCGATGCTTATGCGGTCAGATTGTGTGGTTACTCCGAAGGTCTTGCAAGTGCCCTGGAAAAAATCAGCACCGATGACAAACCTTATACAAAAAAGCAGGTTGAAGGTTTGGGTGGTAGCAACATGAAGGGTCTATACATTAATTTTCCAAGTACAAATTCATCGTCGCTGTTTTCAACACATCCGCCGATTGCGGAGCGCATCAGAATTTTAAGAAGTATGTATTGATCATTTTGATTTGTTATATTTTGCAATAGAGAGCATGAGTTTAATTCTGTTCTCCTGATTAATCTTAGTTGCCCCGGGATCATAGTCGATTGCGACAATGTTAGCCTCGGGGTGATTTTCTCTAATCTTGCGAATCATTCCTTTGCCGACAACATGATTTGGAAGACATCCGAACGGCTGCGTGCAAACAATATTTTTTACGCCAGACTCAATGAGTTCAAGCATCTCTGCAGTAAGCAGCCAGCCCTCACCCATTTTGTTGCAGGAGCTGACGTATCCTTTGATAAGTTTCTTAATATTCGCAAACCTTGTTGGTGCAGTAAAATTTTTGCTTGCTGCAATAACATCGATAAAAACATTCTGCATGCTCTTAAAACGATTTGTTAAAAATTTGAATATTATCGCTTTCGTTCTATCAACACCGAGTACTTTGTAATCATCGATTTTGTGATCACATATAAATATTAAAAAGTCAAGCAATCCGGGCACAACAACTTCGCAATCCTCAGACGCAAGAAAATCTTCGAGATTATTATTCCCAAGCGGCGAATACTTAACATATATTTCGCCAACAATTCCGACTTTAATTTTATCTGTCTTAACAACTTCAATCTTATCAAAATCCTCAACAATTGCTTTCAGATATTTCTTCATGTGTCGAACCTTGAGCGTATGCATATCCAGCTTGTCTTCCCATTTCTGAACGAGCGCATCAGCCTCACCCTTGTTAACTTCATAAGGACGAGTTTGATTGGCAAGCAGCATTAATGCATCACCATACAAAACCGCAGCTATTAAATTCAAAAGCAGGCTAAGTGTAATTTTAAATCCGGAATTTTTTTCCATTCCCGAAATGTTCAAAGAGATAACCGGTATATGTTCCATCTTATTTTTCTTCAGCGCTTTTCGCAAAAGATGAATGTAGTTTGATGCGCGGCATCCTCCACCCGTCTGTGTAATCATTAATGCCACATTATCATTGTCGTACTTGCCACTCTTAATTGCATCAACCATCTGTCCGATAACCAAAAGCGCCGGATAACATGTGTCATTGTGAACATCCTGAAGACCCTCATTAACAATGCCCGGATGAGTCGACGTGAGAAGCTCCGTGTCGTATCCTATCGAATTAAAAATGCGTTGAAAAAAAGTAAAGTGAACAGGTAGCATCATCGGAAGAAGAATTTTATATTTCTTCTTCATCTCCTTGGTGAAAAGCAATCTGCCGTCTTCTGAATATCTGAGATCTTCTTTAGCCATCAAATAACCTCTTCCTTATGTGCATCAATCGCCTCAATCAAACTGCGCAATCTTATTTTAGCTGCTCCAAGATTGTTTATCTCATCAATTTTAATTTGCGTATAAATCTTGTCGCCTTTTTCGAGAATATCTTTAACCTCGCCGGTTGTAATTGCATCAAGTCCGCATCCGAACGAAACCATTTGAACAAGATTAATATCCTTATTTCTCTCGGCAATTTTGGCAGCATTGTACAATCTTGAATGATATGTCCACTGGTTAAGAATTTTCAACTTGTGCTTTTTCTTGTCGAGACGCAGGCAGTCTTCGGAAATAACGACCATCCCCAGCGAAGTGATTACCTTGTCTATTCCGTGGTTGACTTCCGGATCAATGTGATATGGTCTGCCCGCCAAAATAATAATTCCTTTGCCGTTGTCGCGTGCATATTTCATTGCTTCATCGCCAAACTCAAAAACTTCTTTTCTGTATTTTTCATAGGCCGAATATGCCCTTTGTGCGGCGAAAATAACTTCGTTCTTTTTCTTTATTCCAAATGTTTCTTTCATATATTTTGCAGCTTTTCCGTAAAAAAATCTTCTGTTATGTAAAGAAAAATATGGTGTCAAATATTTTATTTCAGGCACAATACTTTCATCATCGTGCTGCCTTTGTGAAAGTCTTCCGATGTTGGCTTCAAGCAGTTCCGGATAATATGCTACAACAGGACAATTATAATGATTGTCGCCTGCCTTCTCATCAAAGTTGTAAGGAATACACGGATAAAAAATAGTCTTGACGCCTCTCTCAAGAAGGTCTTCAATATGTCCATGCATAAGTTTGGCCGGATAACATACCGTGTCCGAAGGAATCGTGTGCTGGCCAGCAATGTACAACTCTCTCGTTGAAACTTTCGAAACTACAACATCAAATCCCAATTCTGTAAAGAACGTAAACCAGAATGGTAGATTTTCAAACATGTTCAAGCCAAACAAAATTCCTATCGTTCCTCGCGATTCTTTTCTTGCAAGATTTGATTTATCTTTTTGTTCAATAATGTATTTAAGTTTCTTCAATTTAAAATCGTACGCATTTGGTATTTCTTCGTGAAGCTTTTTGCCGGTCGGCCGTTCGCAGCGATTGCCTGAAATAAATTTCTCGCCCTTGTTAAAAGTGTTGACTGTAAGTTTGCAATTATTTGTGCAAAGTCCGCATTCAGCAATTTTTGCAGAGTGTGTAAATTTATCAAGCTCATCAAGTGTCAATAGTTTTGATACGATATCAGTTCTGTTTTCAATTTTAGATGCCACATGATATTTGTTCATTCCGTAAAGCGCGGCTCCGTATGCTCCCATCAATCCTGCAATCGCAGGTCTCGTAACGTTTTTATTAATCTCTCTTTCAAATGCGCGCAATATCGGATCGTTTAAAAATGTTCCACCCTGAACAACAATATTATCGCCAAGATCACTCGCCTGTGATGTTCCCATAACCTTATATATAGCATTTTTGATGACGCTGATTGCAAGGCCTGCCGAAATATCTTCGATGCTTGCGCCGTCCTTCTGTGATTGCTTAACTGATGAATTCATAAATACTGTGCAGCGCGATCCAAGATTAACAGGATGCCTCGAATGTATTCCGAGCTTTGCAAATTCTTCAACCTCGTATCCGAGTGCGTGTGCAAATGTTTCGATAAAAGATCCACAGCCCGATGAACACGCTTCGTTAAGCATAATCGAATCAACAATTCCATTCTTCAATTTGAAACATTTCATATCCTGCCCGCCGATATCAAGAATAAAATCAACATTCGGATTGAAATAATGCGCTGCATGATAATGCGCAATTGTTTCAACTATTCCGACATCAACACAGAAAGCACTTTTAATTAGCTCTTCCCCATATCCGGTTACAGCTGCATGTCTGATTATAATTTTGTCGCCGCACAAATTAAGAATCTCAATGAATCTATCCTTAAGCACCGAAACCGGTTCACCGCTGTTTGACGCATAAAAATTATAAAGTATATCGCCTTCCGGTGTGATCAAAACAATTTTGGTAGTCGTTGATCCTGCATCAATTCCTAAAAATGCATCACCCTCGTAATTTGCTATGTCAAGATAATTTACTGTATCTCTCGAATGACGCTCGGCAAATTCCTTATACTCTTCTTCCGAATTAAACAGCGCAGGAAGCGTGCCAATTGTGTTGCTTGCTCTCTTGCTTCCTTCAAAGTGATCAAGTATCTCTGCGTACGTGTATACTTTTTTGCCAATACTTTCATATGCTGCGCCAAATGCAACATAATACTCTGAGTTCTCGGGGAAAATACCGGTTTCTCCTCTTACTAATTTTAATGATTCGATAAATCTTTGCTGAAGTCCTGCCAAGAAAGTCAGAGGTCCTCCAAGAAAAACTATCTTACCTTTTAGTTCTCTTCCTTGAGCAAGTCCGGCGATTGTCTGACTAACAATTGCTTGATATATGCTTGCGGCAATGTCTGCTTTATTGGCCCCTTGATTAAGAAGCGGCTGAATGTCTGACTTTGCAAAAACTCCGCATCGTGATGCAATGTTATATATTAATTCATGTTTAAAACTAAGCTCATCAAGCTCCGCAAGACTTACATTAAGAAGTGATGCCATTTGATCGATGAATGAACCGGTACCACCTGCACAGCTTCCGTTCATACGCTCTTCGGTTATTCCGGACAAAAAAAGAATCTTGGCATCCTCTCCGCCCAGCTCAATAACAACATCAGTATCTCCAAGAAGTGTGTCAACAGCAATTCGCGTTGCAAATACTTCCTGCACAAAATCTATACCGGTTATTTCGGCAACACTCAACCCTGCGGAACCCGAAAGAGAAATAGTTGAATAATTGTCACCAATTATTTCCTTTGCATTCTTAAGCAACTCGACTGTCTTTTCGCGAACCTTAGAAATGTGTCTTTCATACTGTTTAAAAAGAATTTTGCCACCAGCATCAAGAACGACCACTTTAACCGTAGTCGAACCTATATCAACACCAATATTTAATTTTTCATTATTAGCATTTTTAACTTCAGCCATATATTATTAATCCATCTTTTTTTCATTTATTATCATACAATACATATTGTACCACAAATGTGAAAAAAAAAACAATATTCAAGTTTGATTAAGAGCCTGTAATTTGGTATAATTATATTTGAAATTTAAGGAAAATGCTGATTTTTTTGGAGGAATATTATGGATGATAAAAGGCAAATTGTTTTCATCATGACTGACACCACGCGTTTTGATATGCTTGGCTGCTATGGCAACAAGGATATGATCACACCAAATCTTGATAAGCTATGTTCTCAAGGGATACGATTTGACAGAGCATACTCTTGCCAGCCGGTCTGTGGTCCTGCCCGCGCGGCAATATTTACCGGAACATATCCGCATACCAACGGAAGCTTTGCCAACGGTTTGCCTATAGGTGCCAATGTTAAAACAATTGGCCAGCGCCTTAACGATAACGGCATTCATACCGCATATATAGGCAAATGGCACCTCGACGGAAGCGACTATTTTGGTCTGGGCACATGCCCTGACGGCTGGGATCCCGACTATTGGTTTGATATGAGGAATTGGCTTGAGACTATGCCTGACCATATTCGCACTCGTTCGCGCTGGGAGGACATGGCTTGGGTTGAAGGAGTGACCGAGGAATTCACATACGGACACCAGTGCACCGACAAGGCGCTGGATTTTCTTGGCAAACACAATGACGAAGAATTCTTTCTTGTTCTTTCATACGACGAGCCACACGGACCGTGCCTTTGTCCTGATCCTTACGTGCACATGTATGATGATTATGAGTTTGAGAGATCTCCAAATGTTTATGACATGCTTGATGACAAGCCATATTATCAGAAGCTGTGGGCCGGAGACCGACTTAAGCAGAATCGTGACGAAGTCCCTGTTGCATTTCCGCTTCACTATGCGTGTAATTCGTATATTGATTATGAAATTGGGCGTGTTCTGGATGTGGTTGCAAAGGTTGCCCCCGATGCGATGGTTATCTTTACATCTGACCACGGCTTGTCATGTGAGAATCACTGTATCAATAACAAGGGGCCGGCAGTCTACGAAGAGATTGCCAAGATTCCATTTATAATTAAGACCGGCAAGCAGGCGGTCAATCAGTCCGGTGATTACACTTCATATACTATGCCTGTGTCGCATATCGACCTCACCCCTACTATTCTTGATTACATGCAGTTACCGATTCCTTCATATCTTGAGGGCAAAAGTTTGATGCCTGCTTTGGTTGATCCTACTGTGCGAATTAACGAGCAAGTATTTCTGGAATTTACGCGCTATGAAATTGATCAGGACGGATTCGGCGGCCTGCAAATGCTACGTGCTGCAATTGATGACCGTTATAAACTTTCGATCAACTTACTTGATACCGATGAGATGTATGACAACAAAACCGATCCTTACGAGATGCGCAATTTGATTAATGACAACTCGCCTGAAACCATTGCAACAAGAAACAGATTGCACGATGCTATAATCGAATTCATGAACACGACACGTGATCCGTTTCGCGGATATCAGTGGAAACGCCGCCCATGGAGACCGGATCTCTCCTGTGATAATTGGTGGATCATGGAAGGATACACTCGGCAACGTGTCAATGATGAGTATGAGCCTGCTCAACTCGATTATGAAAC
>JANYKE010000187.1 GCA_025361685.1 Eubacteriales bacterium
GTGTAGCAAGGAACCGTCCCCTGCTACGCTATTTTATTTGAAGGTGATTGTGGTATTGGGGGGAAGATCGTTTAAAATTTTATACCATGTCATGTGGAATGAATCATTATATGGCATCGTGTATTTATAAATGTCGTTTGGCAATTTTGAGAGTGCTAATTCTTTATCAAAGTTTCCTTCTGCTTTGTACTCGGCAACTTTTTCCGCATTCGTCATGTGCACCACATAGTTTTCTGCATATCCCGAACCAATTGCTACAAGTGTTGAAAATGCAATTGCTACTGCGATGAGTCCTATTGCAACAGAGACTCTGGTTAAACCTTCGAATTTTTTCATAAAGAAAATCAAATAAATTGCTATTAGGGTCAGTGCAATTATTGCAACCAGTTTCAAATCAGCATTTGCGTATTTTGCGATGATTGCAACTGAAATGAAAATGAAAATAATATTGTTGAAATATTTAATGGTATAATTAATTAGCGGAATAAACAAAAGTAAAACAGAAATGAGCAACGTCCTCGCTCCGATTTCAGGAGATAATAGCATGGCTGCTTGAATCCCTAGTGCAAGAAGAATGAAAATTGCATTGTCCTGATTTTCTTTTTTAAAATAATCATATATTGAAAATATAACGAGCAAAGCAATACTTAAAAATAGCAAAATGACAAAAGGAATGTTAGTAAGCTCAGCATTTGTGCCTCTAAACAACCACATATATAATCCGAGTGTTGCTGCACTCAATAAAATAATAATCCCTTTTAGCATAAAATTTACTAATTTATTTTTTGCAAACTTTTTGTGAAATGCAATGAATGCCAAAATGACGAGGGAAAGCATTATGAAAATATACATCCCGCCATGCCCAAATATTATTTCGTACAAGTCAAGAGCTGAATGCTTTATTCTGTCAACAATGCTCAGATTGAAAAAGTCCGGATATAACCCTGTGCGTTCAATATTTCCGGGTGCAGCATATATAATCAAAGACCCAAGTATTGAGCCAACAAAAGCAACAATCTGCACGGGTCTAATTCTTTCCTTTCTTATAAAAAAGCATGTAACCAGAAAATAAACATTAAGTGCAATAACACATAAGGCAAACTGTTCCATGGTAAATGCTGCAAAAAAAGCAAGTATCGGAAGCCACAAATATTTTTTTCCTGATACAATATTCTTCATATAAAAATAGTAAAATGCGAGCAGCAGCAATATTGGGAAAAGATAATTGAGCGCGCCGGTTGCCCAGTAAACACTCTTACTCAAAATGCCAATTTCAAGAATTGAAAATAAAACGCATGCAATGACAAGTGCCTTGGAAAAATCTTTTTTGTTGACCCCCGAATATTCTTTTGCTGATATTTTGGCAATCAAAATAACTATTCCGGCAATTACAGCCACATTCCAAATCCTCCAAAGGTTTGGTCCGTTTGCAATGAGAACCTCATCTAGCAAATTAACAAATGCTCGACCGTTGTCATGCATGTAATGGTAAATAGTCTGATTAATAAAATGATCTGTTCCGGATTTCAGAAATGTTGCATAGTAATAATCATCGCCAAAAAGCACAACAAACGAATGAATATAACATTGCAAAGAAATAAATGCCAAGAATATTCCCCAGTAGATATGATCTGATATCCAATTGTATAATTTGCTTAGTTTGCTCACTCTACCCATCCTCACTTTCAGTATGGTTTAATTTGTTTCAGCATTTCATACAATGCTGCGTATCTCTCATATCGCGATTTGTCAATCGAACCTGCTTCGGCTGCTATCTTTACTGCGCAGTCCGGCTCATTTATGTGCATACATCCGTCAAATCTGCAGTCACCGCGCAAGTCATCAAATTCAACAAAGTATTCTTGAATTTCTTCATATGGAATTTCAACCACTTCAAATGAGCTAAACCCTGGTGTGTCAGCGATGTATGCTCCGTTTGGAAGCTCGAAAAGCTCCGTGTGTCTCGTTGTATGCTTTCCCCTGCTGACCTTTTTGCTAAGCTCGCCTATTATCATAAGTTCATCTTTGAAAATACGATTTAGTATCGATGACTTACCCACGCCCGATTGACCTGCAAATACATTTATACCTTCCGTAAGAACATCGACAAGTTTATCTGTGTTGGCTTTACTCTCAATATTTATTGCGCAATATTTCAGAACCTTATATCCACATATATTATGATAAGTATCATAAACATAATTATAAATATTTTCGGAATCAATATCAATTTTATTGATGCAAATAATTGGCACCACGCCTGATTTTTCAGCCATAATTATTAACTTGTCAAGCAAAAGATAATCCGGTTTGGGCGAATCAGCAGCGATGATGATAATAAGCTGTTTTGCATTTGCAACCTGCGGGCGGATAAGAAAAGATTCTCTATTGTCTATTTCATTTATAACGCCTTCGTTATCTTCTTCGTATGTGACTTCGAACTCGACCATGTCACCCGGATATGGGCTGACACTTTTTTTCCTTAGAATACCTCGAAGCGTACAATCATAGATTTCTTTTTCGGCTGTCTCAACCTTATATATTCCGCCAACACCTTTGATAATTATTCCTGTCATATTAATTTTTTGTCCCCTGTTCAACAATCCCATCGTTAATGTAAATACTGTATTGTGTCGAATTATCCTTTGGAACATAAATCTGAAAGTAATATGGGCTCAAATAATTGGGATCGATTTGTATATTCTTAATAATTTCCTCTTCGCCGGTGTCATTGTACTTCACTTTAATCATTAATCTTACCGGACTTCCATAACTCTGGTTGTTGCCCAAAGTAAATTTTGCATATTTTACATGTCTTCCTCCGGGATCATAGTAATCACTCATGTAAATGTCAACTTTGCCCATTTCATTAATAACGGTTGTTGGAAGAGGTTTCTGTCCTGAAACAGTTGTATTAAGGTCAGAAGTTTTTACACCTTTGGATTCTAAACCAGCATATACTGTTCCCAATATAAGTTTTCTATCAGCCAATATCTTTTGAACCTCACTTATTTTTAATCCTTCAAGTTCGGGAACCGTACTAGTATAAACAGGTGCTCCTTTGCTGATATAAAGAATAATTGTTGAGCCAACAGCAAAATTGGTGTTTTCTGCAGGGTTAGTTCGGAAGGCTAAGCCTTTTGCTACATCAGTGCTATAATCTTCCGATTCTGTCACAATAAATCCGGTGTTCCTTAACAAATTGGATGCTTCGAGGCTGCTCATACCTTTGATAATCGGAATCAAAACTTTATTTGACCCGAGGCTGACAGTAAATGTCACCTCACTAAAATCATTTTTGTTTAGCGTTTTTCCTTCGGGAGAGGTTTGAGAAATAATAAGATCTTTGGCCATCGAATCGCTGTATTCTCCTGTTGTGTAAACAACAATTCCCTGACTCGTAAGTTCTGTCCTTGCTTCAGCAATCGAAGTCCCGACATAATTCTTCATGACAAATTGACCGGTGGCTGTGTTCGGATTCTTGGCAGTTGTAATTAACACAACTATAACCGCAAGTATGATAAAAAGAATTGCACCGAGTGTGACATATGTCCATACTTTCTTCTTCCTTTTTGCTTCACGCACTTTTTTTCTGTCAGGCATGTGATCGTTGACCAAGCGACTATTATTTGGTCTTTCTGCCGGTCTCCTTTGTACGCCGATAGCAATTGGATCCATTCTGATTGTACGCCCATTGTCACTTCCGGTTTTTTTGTCTTTTAAAAATTGTGCGTACGGTTGTTTAAGAACAAGTGTCAAGTCATCTTTCATCAGCGTGGCACTTTGATATCTTTCACGCGGATTTTTTTTCATTGCCTTCAATACAATATCATTAACTCCGATCGGAATATCTTTGAAAATTTCTACTGCTGATATCGGTTCTTCTTGAATTTGTTTGATTGCAATGGCAACGGGTGATTCGGCATCAAAAGGAAGTGTATTTGTGAGCAATTCGTAAAGAACTATCCCCAAAGAATATATATCCGACTTGGCATCGCATATACTTCCCTTTGCCTGTTCCGGCGAAAAATATTGAACCGAACCAACTACTTTATCTCGCATTGTTATTGTTGAGCCGCTGACAAACTTGGCAATTCCAAAATCAGTTACTTTGGCAATGTCACCTTTTGTAATAATAATGTTTTGCGGCTTGATATCTCTGTGAATGATTCCGTTTTTGTGCGCATGGTCAAGTGCTCCTGCAACTTGTGCTGCAATATTGACTGCTTCCTTCCAATTCATTCTTCCATTTTCGCTTAGATACTCTTTTAAAGTTGGCCCTTCGGCATATTCCATTACTATATAATTAATTTTATTTTCTCTGCCTATATCATATATCGGAACAATATTTGGATGAGATAATTTTGCGACTGAGCGTGCTTCGTCAGAAAAGCGTTTGAGAAATTCTTGATCCTCGGTAAATTCCGGTCTTAATATTTTTAAGGCAACATATCTGTTGAGAAGATTGCACTTTGCCTTGTAGACAATTGCCATTCCTCCCTCGCCAATCTTTTCAATTATTTCATATCTGTTTCCCAGAACAGTTTTTTCCATCGTTCGTCTCCTAATTGCATGTTCGTATTTGAAAAATTAAACTGCGTTTTTAATCAAAATAATTGTAATATTATCATCGCCGCCTCTATCATTGGCTTCCTGCGTGAGTATTTTACAAACCTCGGAAAGGTCATCGTTTTGGGAAATTACTTTCAAAATTTCATCGTCCTTCAATTTGTTGGTGAGTCCGTCTGTACACATAAGGAAAATGTCATCTTCCTCGGTGTCAAAAAAATATGTGTCAATCTGCAGATCCTCAAATGCTCCAATAGCCCGCGTGATAATGTTTTTGCCGGGGTAATTCTGCGCTTCGTTTCTTGTAATCTCGCCGCCGCTTATCAAGGCCTCGATTAATGAATGATCCAACGTGACTTGTTCAATTATCGAATCGCGGACACGATAAAATCTGCTGTCGCCGACATGTCCGATGTAAACTTTATTATTCAGAAAAACTGAGACTATCATGGTTGTGCCCATGCCTTCAAGCTCTTCTTCTTTGTTGGCAAGCGCGAACAGTCCGGTGTTGGCTTTTTGCATTGCGTCGATTATTATGTCGAGAGCATTGTCCTCGTTGTCTTTCCAAACTTTTTTATTGTTGAGCGCACGTTCGATAATGTTAACGGCCTTCTGGCTTGCGACCTCGCCGCCACTGTGCCCGCCCATCCCATCGGCAATAATAAAAATCTGTGGCACTCCTGCTTTGCCGGCAAGTATGCGGTAGCAATCTTCGTTTCTTTTTCTCTTCATCCCTACATGAGTTACAACCGAAACCTTCAAAGCTTGCCTCCTTTTCGCAGCTGCCCACAAGCAGCCTCTATGTCGCTGCCCAATTCTAATCGCACTGTTGTTTCAATGCCTTCATTTTTTAGGATTTTGCGGAATGCTTCAACTCGCTCTTTGGAACTTTTCTTGAGTGTGCTGTCTGATGTTTCATTTAAAGGAATTAAGTTTACATGACACAGCATACCCTTTAATAGTTTAGCAAGATCTTTTGCATGCTGTGGACTATCATTTTCGTCAAAAATTACTGCATACTCAAATGTCAATCTCCGCATTGTATTGCTTGTATAAATATTACATATTTCGAGCAAACTGTCAATAGGATAGGCCTTGTTGACGGGCATCATCGCGGTTCTGTCGGCGTCGTACGGCGAGTGTAATGAGATGGAAAGATTGATAGGTTTGTTTTCATTGTTGAATTTTTCGATCATCGGAATCAAGCCGCATGTCGATATTGTCATCTTGCGATAGCTAACTCCAAGGCCTTCGGGATAGTGCAGCAGTTCGCAGAATTTCATGACATTGTCGTAGTTATCGAAAGGCTCGCCGATGCCCATGAGAACTACGTTGCTGACGCGTTCTCCGGTTTCGGTTTGGATGGCAACAACTTGGGCGAGCATTTCGCCGGGGGTTAGGTTGCGTTCGAAGGGGAGTGATGAGGATACGCAAAATACGCAGCCCATTTTGCAGCCGACCTGGGTTGAGATGCAGACTGTGTTTCCAAATGAGTATTTCATGAGTACGCTTTCGATTACCCCTTTGTCGGCGAGTTGAAATGCGTATTTTGTGACTTGGTCTGTTTTGGATTGGGATATGGTTTTGATATGGACAGGGGATAAAGAAAATTCCGCGTTTAGTTTGGCTCGGAGTTCTTTTGGAATATTGGTGAAGTCATCAAAATTGGCCGCCCCGAGTGCGAGCCATTTGTATATTTGGGCGGCGCGGAATTTTGGTTCGCCAAAGTCAGCGAGTTTGGTTTTGATTTCGGTTAGGGTTAGAGTGCTTAGGTCACACTTACCGCGTTCTGCGCGCGAGGAGCGCTTGCGAAGGCGGGCGATATAGAATCCGTCTGTCCCGTCTGTGTGCGGGTACAGTAAGCGGGTCTCTTCAAGTGTTATGTCCGAGTTCTGCTCAAGAAATTTAGCAATCTGATTTTCGTTCTCTTCGCGGTTAACCGTGCAAGTGCTGTACACAATTGTCCCACCCGGCTTCGTATAAGCTGCCGCCGTCTTCAAAATCAAACTCTGCATTCCAACAAGTTCTTCCTCGTCGGCAGCAGAACGCGACCACTTAATTTCCGGCTTCTTGCCAATGACCCCATAACCTGTACATGGACAATCAGCCAGAACCGCATCAGCCAAAGCTGCAAAACTCTTATCAAAAATTAACGCATTCATTTTTGCAGCCTCAACAATCGTTGTTCCCAGTCTCTCAACATTTTGACTTATCAGTGTCAGCTTGTGATCATAAACATCACACGCCAGAACATGTCCATCATTATTCATAATCTCTGCAATGTGCGTCGCCTTACCACCCGGCGCAGCACATAAATCGATAACAAAATCGCCCGGCTTCGGATTCAGCATTTCCGCAACAAGCATTGAAGCCTCATCCTGAGCATAAAATAAACCTTCAGTAAATTCACTCGTCTCATACAAGCCACCCGGGTTGACGACGTGAAGCGCATACCTGCTGATGCTGCCCTCGTATACATCATAGCCTTGAGCCACAAGTCTATCCTTAAGTTCTTCTCTTTTTATCTTCAAAGTATTAACCCGAATAGTCATGTTCGTAGGCTTGTTCATCGCCGCCATCATCTCTTCGGTAAATTCTTTTCCGTAATCTCTCAACCATTTCTCAACCATGAATTCCTGAAAAGAATATTTAACGCATAGATATCCCAAAATATTTTCCTCCCGATTTGGAAGATTAATTTTTGTAACGTCCTTACCCAATCGCGAAACATTTCTAAGCACAGCATTAACAAATCCCGCCGAAGCTTTATGACCATACCTTGTCGCAAGCTTAACACTCTCATCGCACGCAGCTGAATCCGGCACCCTATCAAGAAACCAAATCTGGTAAACACCCATTCTCAAAACAGCAAGAATAGGCGGCGAGATTTTGTTAAACTTAACATTTGAAAACTGTAAAATTATATGATCGATAAATCTTTTGTTTCGAATAACGCCGTAAACTATTTCGCTAATCAGCCCCTTATTCTTGGAAGAAAAATTCTCCGCCTTAAACAAATTGTTAAGATTGAGATTGGAATACGATCCATTCTGTTCAACATTTAAAATAACCTTAAGTGCTTCTTCTCTCTCATTCATTAAGAAATCCCTATTCCAAAATAGTATCTGCATCAAGTGCGTGTCCGCGCAAATATTCGTCAGCCAACATTTTTTTCGATGATGGAAATTGCAAACAAATTATTTTTATCATGCAGTCTGCCGTCACAACAAGAATCTCTCCATCCGAAGCCTTGCAAATTTTTCCTGCAGTCATACCTTCGCTGCTCTTATCTGTGATTTCGCATTCCCAAATCTTCATAGTCAAACCTTTGTACCCGCTATATGCAGTAGGCCAAGGATTAACCGCACGCACAAGATTAAAAATATCTTTCGCTGATTTGGTCCAATCAATTTTGCCGGTCTGCTTTGTAAGCATCGGAGCATATGTCGCATCATCATGATTTTGTGAGCATCTTGTTGACACTCCGATTTTTTCATCCTTCATCATAATGTGCAATGCTCTTTGTAAAGTCACAGCTCCGAGCGCTGACAAAGCATCGTGCAAATCTCCGCCCGTCATTTTTTCTGTAACATCAATTTCGTCTATCGCAATAATATCTCCTGTATCCATTCCCTCGTCCATATGAATAATAGTTATTCCACTTTTTGTCTCACCATTAATAATTGCGTACTGTATCGGAGCAGGTCCTCTGTATTTTGGCAAAATCGAAGCATGCACATTTATCCCGCCAAGCCTTGCTGCGCTTAACACCTGCGTTGGGAGAATTTTTCCGTATGCAGCAGTAATAATTAAATCTGCATCTTTATCAGTTACATATTTTAACAGTGCACCATCGCGAGCCTTCGTCGGTTGGAAAACATCAAGACCAAGTTCCAGTGCGCATTCCTTGACAGGTGAAAAAGAAAGATGCTGACCGCGGCCTTTTGGTTTGTCAGGCTGCGTCACAACTCCCTTGACTTCAAATCCTGAAGCAACGAGCATCTTAAGACACGGTACTGCAAAATCAGGGGTTCCCATAAAAATAACAGAATACATGAATTTACTTTCTCCAAATCTTATTTGTCATCGTTGGTATATTTTATAACCTTATCACGGAAGAGAATTCCGTCAAGATGTTCTGTCTCATGGCAAATAGCAACCGCTGTTACTTCGTCAGCAGTTACCTCGTGTTTGTTTCCGTTCAAATCATAAGTCTCAACCGTAACCTTCATCGGGCGCTTAACAATCCCATACACACCCGGAATGCTTAAGCATCCTTCTTCTTTAAACTGCTCGCCCTCGGTTGCAACAATTTTTGGATTAATAAGAATGAGCTCATCATCAGGCTCGTTTCTCGCTACAACAGCAATTCGTCGCAGTACCCCTACCTGAGGCGCGGCAAGTCCAAGTCCATCAGCTGCGTGCATCGTTTCAATCAAGTCAGCAACCAGTGCCGCCAAGCGCTCATCAAACTCTGTAACCTCACGTGATTTTTTTCTTAGCGTATTATCTTCCTCAGTAATAATGTTTCTTGTAGCCATAAAATTCCCTTTCAAAAAAAATTTAGCGGATCAATATCGAGAGTCATGTCAATGTCGTCCTTCTTCAACTTGGCTCTCATACTATTTATTATATGTGTAAATAGCTCAATTAGCAATGCTTCCGAATCACACTTGAGCACCAATCTCCATCTGAACTTGCTCTTAATCTTTTGGATTGTCGGACGCGATGGCCCAAAAACCTCAATGCCACCTTCCTCCGAGAATAATAAACACTCGCCTTTAATTTCCTTTGCATAGTCGTAAACTTTTCTATCTTTTGTACTTGCCAAAGCAACCACTCCCATATGTGTAAATGGCGGATAGTGCATCGTCTTTCGAAATTCAATCTCGCTTTCATAAAATCCGATGTAGTCATGCTCGCATGCCCGCTCAATACAAAAATTATTTGTATCATGTGCTTGAACAATAACCTGTCCTTGAGTCTCGCTTCTTCCGGCACGGCCGGCAGCCTGCGTTATTAGTTGGAATCCTTTTTCGAATGCGTTGTACGCATCTATGTTCAGCATCCCATCCGCAGATAAAATCCCGACTAAAGTTACGTC
>JANYKE010000228.1 GCA_025361685.1 Eubacteriales bacterium
TCTATTGGATAAAAAATCCTTAAGTAACTGTGTACCCTCAGAGCCAAGCGAAACCGGAACAGCATAAAAGATTTTTTTACCAATAGAAATCTTGTCGATGCTGCAGCCGGCGTGCTTGTTTCCGGTCTCGGTCAATTAAAAATCGTTAACGATTTCAAAAAAGAATTCCCGAGCAAATTAAAAGTTGCGTTGGACTATACCTTTAACATATTTAATTCCGAAACATTATTGTTTTTGAACGATTATAATGTTGATTCACTAATGCTGTCACCCGAGTTAACACTTGAGCAGATAAAAGATATTTGTACGGCCGCTTCACAAATTCCAAACTGGCCTGCCATCGAAGTGTTTGCCTATGGCAGACTCCCGCTCATGAATACGAAATACTGTCCGACCGGCGCCATACTCTCCCCAGATGAGGCTAACGGAACTTGCACCGATTCATCTTGCAAAAGCTTGTGCCGCACAAAAAAATACTCCCTTACCGATCGTATGCAAGAAGAGTTTCCTGTTGTGTCTGACAGCTTAACTGGCACAGCCGTAATATTAAATTCCAAAACCATGTTTATTCCCGATGAGATCCCGTTCCTCGAAAATGCAGGTGTTACAATATTCCGAATGCACATTTACGATGAAGATATTTCAAGAATTTCACTATCTCAAACCGCAGCGATTGCACACAACATAACCAAGGGTCACCTTTTTCGCGGCGTCATATAATAAAACTAAATATAAATTCTCGGAACTCTTTTGTTAATCTGTGAAACAATTTCATAGTTTATTGTTTCTGCATTTTGAGCCACTTCATCAGCATCTATCTCCGCAACGTCACCAAATAATATAACCTCATCCCCATCGTTTGGGCGTGGGTTCATTCTGCTCACATCCGCCATGAACTGGTCCATGCATATTCTCCCGACAATGGGAACTAGCTGTCCGTTGATTGAAACCTGCCCGCAGTTGCTAAGCAATCTCATATATCCATCAGCATAGCCCGCCGGAATAGTTGCGATTACTGAATTAGCAGGAGTCTCGTATGTTCTTCCATAGCTAATCGTTTCGCCTTTTCCAACATATCTTATGCAAACAATATTGCTCTTCATTGTCATAGCCGGCCGCAAATCAAATCCCCTGTTATTAATCTTAGTATGCCTCGAAGGATACAGCCCGTAAATCATTATCCCAGGTCGCACCATGTCCAGCTGCATCTCCGGAAATTGAATCACAGCGCCGCTATTCGAACAATGCTTAATCGGAATATTAATCCCACTCTCTTTAATCTTATCGCACAATTCCATAAAACTCTTGAACTGCTTTATCGTAAACGACTTATCACATTCATCAGAAACTGCAAAATGTGTGAATACTCCTTCAATATTAATGTGTGGATGTTTGCTAATATTTATTATTTCGCCGACTGATGCACCGCAAACTTGAAAGCCGACTCTAGTCATTCCGGTATCAATCTTAATGTGAATGTTTGCCGTCTTGCCTGCGGCTGCCCCCGCCTGCGAAAGCGCTTTGGCATACTCAACCGAAAATACCGTTGCGGTTATATCATTTTCAACAAATACATTTGCAAGTGAAGGATGAGTCTGTGTCATTACCAATATCTGGCATGAAAATCCTTGCTCACGTAGCTGCAGCGCCTCGTCAAGAGTTGCAACGCCAAGATAATCCGCGCCGTTTGCAAGTGCGACTTCTGCAATTTGTTTTGCTCCGTGTCCGTATCCGTCAGCCTTTACAACAGCCATGATCCTTGTTTCAGGCTCAAGAGATTTTCTAATCAGCGACATATTATGTTTAACATTGTCAAGTTTAATCTCAACCCATGTTCGATATGTTTTTGAATGTTCATTTGCCATATTCGATGAACCACCTCAATAGTTTTTATGTGTTTATTCTACTCCAAAATCTTTAACTTTTCAACTGTTACAATAAATGCTATAATGTTAATGTTATATATCTATGAGGTGGGACGTTGTATGAAAAATAGAACGATTCGAAAACTTATTTCAACTACTGTGCTGATTGCAATAATTCTTGTTGCGGTTTGGTTTGGCGGCGGTTTCGCTTTGAATAAGATTACGCTCAATTTTAATCCTCTTGCATTTGTTCAAAGTATCGGTGATCGTATTCGCGGTGAGGCTGTTGACGCCGATGTGCGCGTGATTAGTTCCGACAAAGATGTGTATTTTAAATATAGAGATTACATCGTCAAATGCAGTAGCAACGATATTACCTTTTATGACCGCAATCTTCGTCTGCTTCAGGATAAGAGCAATTTTATTTCGTCACCGCGACCTGCAGCCAACAGCAAATATTTGTGCGTCGGTGACATTGGCGGCAAAAGTTTTTTGCTTTACGATGATCAAAATGAAATTTTACAAAAAGATATCGAGAGAAAAATTTCCAACATTAATGTTTCCGATAACGGCTATGTAACATGTGTAACGGATTCGCTCCGTGGCAAAAATGATGTCACTACCTATGACACATCAGGCAAGGTTATTTTTTCTCATGCCTTCGAGAACACATATGTTATCGGGGCTATTTATAATTCCGCAACCGGTAAACTTTTGACTAACGAGCTGGATGTTGCGGGCGGAGTTTCTGCAACCAAGTTTAATGTATTTTCATCTGAAGGTGTACAGGAATCTTCGTACATTTTCGAGGGCGATATTTTTCCGTTTTGGGGTGTGATGAATAACAACTGTGTTTACGCATACAGCGAGCGCAACTTTCTTATCCTTGACAGCAATAACAAAGAACAATGGACAACTATTTTTAAGCAGGGGCTCAAGGGTTGTGCTATTCTCAATTGGAAATCGCCGGTAATTGTTGATACCGAAAAATCGAAGGACGGCTCAAGCGATGTTTCTGCTGTGAAAATACTGAATGACAGGGGTAGCCAGACCGGCTATTTTGAACTAGCCGAAAGTGTCAAAAATGTTACCGTATGTGACAGTTATGCATGTGTTAATACCGGTAAGAAAATATATTTTGTCAATGAATGGGGCTGGCTCATGGGCACCGCAACATCCGAATCAGAAATCGAAGGTGTCCTCTCGATCGCCAACAGCGACGTCCTGCTAAAAGTCCCCGGCGGTGTCATAAAATCCAAAGCAAGTACAAATTGACTTTCTTAACGCGATGTTTCTGTGTTTCGCCTTTTTAAAAATTAGTCCTCATTTCGCGTCTCACTGAAATAGGCTCAACAAAAAGCGAACCATTACAGTCAATGAAATGCAAAAAAACATATTGCAAAAATCGACAATATATGACAGAACGTATATCTTGTATTTGGGGAGGGCATAAAGTATAATTGGGACATCGAGAGGAATATTTTATGAATTGGTTTGATATAGTAATAGTTGTTGTTATAATCGTGTTTGCATTATGGGGCCGCAAAGTTGGATTTGTCAGAGCGTTCTTCATGATGGGCACATCCCTGATTGCGATTTTAGTTTCCATGCTTATGTATCCTGTTGTCACATCGCTACTTACAAATACTCCGGTGCATACTGCAATAAGGAACACTGTCACAAGCTGGGTTAACGGCCAGGTGAATATTCAGAGCCTGAGTGCTTCGGGAAGCGCTTCAATTGAACAGGTTGTTAACAACTCCCCCATCCCGGCCATAATGCGTTCAGCAGTTATCAGCAACACGACTTCCGCCCTCGGGTCAACGGCAACCAGTGTTGGTCAGATAATATCCTCTGTATGTGAAAGCATTTCATTTATGATTCTTAATATTGTTGCTCTGATATTGACTATTGTTGTTGTGAGAATCGGACTAATGTTTTTATCAAAATTCCTACACTCGATCGTTTCAAGAATTCCAATAATTCGCGGGCTGAACAGTTTGCTCGGCTTCTTTGTCGGTGCGCTTGAAGGCTTCATAATAATCTACATTGTTTCTGCAGTTCTCATCTTCTTTAACACCGGATATTTTTCTGTGGTTTCAGATGCGCTAAAAACATGCTTCTTCAGTAATGTTTTCTACTATAATAATATGATTGCAAATGCAATAATGAAATTGTGAGGATTTTAAATGCCTTTTCTAAGTATAATTATTCCCTTATATAATGTTGAAAACTATCTTGACGACTGTATCAAAAGTGTTTTGGCACAGACATGCAGCGATTTTGAATTGCTTCTTGTTAACGACGGAAGTTCTGATGGCAGCGGGGAAATATGCAAACGCTATGCTTTGGTCGACAATCGGATAAGAGTTTTCGATAAGGAAAATGGCGGTGTGGGATCTGCGCGCAATATGGGTATAGAAAATTCTTGTGGCCGATACATTTGGTTTATTGATAGTGACGATACGATTGAAAAAAATTCGGTCGAGACGCTGTTAAAAAAAGCTGATGCAACTGATTCGGATATGATTTCTTTCAACATGAATATAATAAGGCGAAACGGAACATTTGTCCCTTGCGATAATTCGTTTGATTCTGATTTGATTAATTTTGAGTTTGATGATTTTTATCGGAACTATTATTTTACTTATAGGATTAGCTTTGGGCCGTGCGTGAAATTGTTTAAGGGTGATATCGTCCGTGACAATGGTGTGAGGTTTGACACCTCT
>JANYKE010000015.1 GCA_025361685.1 Eubacteriales bacterium
CATCAAGAATCGCTTTCTCTTCCTTCTTGTCGACAACTCCATCCGCCCATGCTACTTCAATAATAGGCACCAAGCATAGTGCCGCAAGCATTTCCGGACGAATCTCTTTGTCAACAAGTTCTTTAAGAATTTCCTTATTTACAATACCAGAGACTTTTGAAAGTGCGTCAATACTCTCCTTTTCCTTTTTAAGTCGCTTGAGCTCCTCCCGCAAAACCTGGCTTTCACCAAAGAAGAAGTGATCCCCGAGAGTTTTTGAAGCATTCATCATACCTGCGTACATATAAGTCTCCTAATCATGTGGCACATCAATTGACTCGTCAATTTTTTGATGCTCTTTTAGATTTTTGCGTTGTCGATACCACGCTACAACACGTAGCAGAATAAAATACGATATTATAGCCGCGATTAAGGAAACAATACCATTCCCGAGCAAATATTTTCCGCCTATTTCACCATAATGCGCAAGAATGTTGCGTAATGTATCGTGAGGAACTTTTATTTGCGAAGGAGAAATCCCCGTAACCAGGCAGGATAATCCAATCCAGAATGGTGCAAGTATGGGATTTCCAATGAGCGTTCCCAATAGAGCTGCCGCCACATTAAACTTCCAAACCGTCGCAAGGGCGAATATTGCAAGACCGCCTAAGCCGAAGGTTGGAAAAATGCCAATAAAAACACCAATGGCAAAACCCACAGCAATTTGATGCGGGGTGGCCCGTAAAGAAAGCAGCTTGCGAAACAGATCTATTACTTTTGTCCTAAAACGTCTAAACAACGTTCCCATTCAAACAATCCTTTGCAGACAACTACTCAGTGTTTTGAGTTCACTTAAAATATAAATGGAGCTATAAAGCAACCATTATGCCGCATTTTTATAGTTTTGTTCTCATCAAATCCTGAAGCCCATCCATCGACTTGGTTTTAAGCTCCATAAGCATATTAAATGAAATCTTGGCCTCTTCGGATTTTATCATGACTTGATGCACATCGGTTGCCTCTCCAGATAGCAGCTTCAGTTGTGCATCGCTCGCACTTTTCTGAGAATAATTAACATCCGTGAGAAATGATGCCATAGTATCTTTAAAAGACGGCACAGGTGCATTTTGTTGCTTATGAATTTCAATACGATCTATTGAAGCAATTGCACCTATCTCTTGCATTCTCATGATGCACCTCCCAAGAGATACCCGCGTCGAAAAAGCTTCTGCTCCCGCCTTCCTATGCTTATCAATGAAGGTACTATTTCTTTTGCTTCCGGCATAGATGCAAGCAATTCTTCTGTAACGTTCGCCTCGTTGTTGTGTACACTCTTATACTGCCTGATATAACAATTTTTAGCATCCTCTAAGTTGCACATAGTATTCCTCTTGGTTAATAATGTCTTAATCATCTCGATAGCAATCGAAATAACTAACAGAACCTATTTACACCTAAAAAAGGAAAAGGCTAAATGCGCAGGACACGGGTACCGGGAGTACTGCGGGTTTGAGCAGAAAAAATTCGGGAGATAGCAGAAAAATTAGAAACAAAAGGTTGAGCGTGCCGATTTTCTAGAAGAAAATTATCGGCTGTTCGAAAAGCATTTCGTGATTGACGAATAGCACCTGGTTGAGAAATTGCCGCTGCTCTACACGAAATATCATCGCAACTGCCTTCGCGCTGACTTTCGCAGTTAGATTCAGATCGCTCAGTCGCAAATGCAAAGCTGCCCGGCCCAATTGCAGCAAAAAGCATAATAATAGCAACAAGTGCCGCCGAAGTTATTTGTAAAATTCTAAGCATAGCCAGATTTCGTCTGAACCAATAAAAAATTGTAGTTTTGATATTCACTAATCTCATCACATTCCTTAACGATTCTCTTTTCTGACGTTATTTCTAAAATCAGATGCTGCTGCAAGTGTAACTGCAATAATTATGGCGATAAGGCCAATTACGGGTATTATTGCAGCTTCCCAGTTAATTTCACTCATTTTTTCACTCCTTTCTTTCATAAAGATTGTTCTGCTTTTTCAATTTTTGTATGTGAGTCATCGGTCATTTTTGCAATATAGGCAAGACCAATTGCAGAAACAACAAAAAGAAAATGGATGCCCATCTGAACATATACATCGGATCTTTGAAGCTTTTCAATTTCGATAAATGATTTTAAAAGATGAATTGAACTGATACCAATTAATGCCATGGAAAGCTTAACTTT
>JANYKE010000112.1 GCA_025361685.1 Eubacteriales bacterium
GATATCTTTCCAGTCTGAAACATTACATTGACCGTACTCATTATAACCAACAGCAACCACCGTGCCGTCCGCTTTTAGACCGACAGTATGGTCCCCCCCTGCAGCAATCGCCACGATATCTTTCCAATCTGAAACGTTACTTTTACGGTAATCACCATAAGGATAAATAACCACCGTAGCAACCACCGTGCCGTCCGCTTTTAGTCCGACAGTATGGGTAACTCCCGCAGAAATCGCCACAATATTTTTCCAATCTGAAACGTTACATTGACCATAATCATTATTACCCACAGCCACCACCGTGCCGTCAACTTTTAGTCCGATAGTATTAAATGTGCCAAGAGAGATCGCTACGATATCTTTCCAATCTGAAATGTTACATTGACCATAATCATTTTTACCCACAGCCACCACCGTGCCGTCCGCTTTTAGTCCAACAGTATTATAAAAGTCCGGAGAGATGGTATCATGCTTTGCAACAGTATTCCATAAAGTAAAACTACGTTCTTGAGCGTCTTTATAGTTTCCAACCTCAACAAATGCGAATATTGCGCCAACGTTATCACCTGAATTCATCAATTCCAATGCTGCATTGTATTTGTTGTTTGGAATAATGACATTGTTCAGCACAATAATAAATGTGATGCAAGCGCACACAATCGGTGTTGTGATAGCAATTATTTTTTTTCTCTTTTTTCGGTCGGCTTCTTTTTTCGCTTTGATTTCTTCAATTTTTATTTTACAGGCATAGATTTGTTCGCCAGAGTCTTTCCAGCCAGGAATTGTTTGAAAAGTCCTAATTGCTGCTTCGTAGTTTGCTTCTTTTTCACCGATCATTTGAGTTTTGGCGGAAGCATTGATAGAATCTTTACGGCAACCCTCAGCTTTATCAAGGCAATGCTCTGCAAGCATATCTGAATCATTAAAACCACAGATGCTCTGGAATTGCTCAGCTGCAGTCTTGTATGCGTTTTCGGTATTTGCTGATTCCATCAAATTAACAGCATCATTATAAATACCTGTCAGGCGGCTATTCTCATTGCGTTCGTTGATATGTGTTATATAGCCTTTCAGTTCATCTTTCAGCCCAGTATCACCGAAACGCAACACTTTCTGATAATTATTTCGGTTAGCAAACGGCTCTTCGCAATCTTTTAAATTAGCTTGTTTACTAATTTTCAGTTCTGCCATCAATTTACCGAGAAATGCTTGCGCATTTTCCGGTTCTTGATCCAGCACCTTTTCGCAGTATTCATCTGCCTCATCCCATTTGCCATCCTCAAGGAACATAAATGCACGTTTGAGAAGCGGGTCCACGCTTCCGCTAAAGACATCTTTAAAAATGACTGTTTCTTTTACTGTGGATTCAGCAGAAGCCGAATTTGCAATCTTCTTAATGCCTCTGATCAAATCCTGCATAAAGCCAAGTTTTGACATATCCTGCGCCTGCAGGTGAGAGAATTCTTCCGGCAAATCATATGGGTCCATATCCTTATAGGCAGGAATGAGAATCTTTTTGCCATTACTGTTTTTGACCAGTGTAAGATAACGACTCCACTCATTCTTTGCCCAAACGGCATTATAGTATTCCGATTTCGTACCAATTACTACCATAACTTTGGCGCTGTTCAATGCAGCAAATATGTATGGCTCATAAGCAACACCTAATTTCTCTTCCAGTGAAATACGAGAGAAGAAGACCTTAAATCCTTCCTGAGTCAAATGATGATATAGATCGTTGGCAAGAACACTATCCTGTGTTCTGCGACCGTTGTTGTCAGTTTCTTTATAGCAGATGAAAACATCAAAAGGCTCTTCTTTGGATGAGATTTCAAGAATGTCCTTCTGAATATCGTCAATTGCTTTTGCTTCTTCTTCATAAATCTGTTTCTGATAGCCGTCAGCATGCTGCAATGCGGCTTTGTAGTCCTCGTCCATATATATGGATGTAAACTGTGAACGGTTTACAGTGGGAATACGTTTGTGGGTTGCAGGATCTTCTACATACTCAATACCGTAGCGGCAGAGTACGAGCGACCAATACGCCTCTGCATCAGTGTTTTCTTCGTTCAAAATCTGCTCATAGATTCCCATTGCCTTATCGAAATCATTGTTTCGACGGAAATGGTTTGCTCTGTCATATAGGTTTGCCTTTTTATCGTCATCAAGACGCGGCAAGGTTTGCTTTGTTCCACAACTGTCGCAAACGCCAACCGTTGTGTTTTGCTCAAATTCTATTGAGCCACCGCACATTTTACATTTGAATATTGACATTAGCAAATTTCCCACCTTCTTAAGTAATTCTTATTTTTGATCTTCAGTAAGTTCACAATTCCTAAGACCATTATCAATCTTTCTTTCAAATCTCTCCCAACTTTTTTAATCTGAATCATAAAACGCGCCTTATTTTTTTGGCATCTTTATTCCG
>JANYKE010000150.1 GCA_025361685.1 Eubacteriales bacterium
ATCAGATCCTTTTTTTATTTAGTCTAAATTAATTTTCCTCTTCCTTTTTACGCTTGGCATCATCCATAACCTTTTTAGAAATAAGTGTCGGAGCTTCGTCGTATCTTTCAAACTTCATTTTGTATTGCCCTCTCGCCTGCGTCATTGAACGCAGATCAGTTGCATATTTGACCATTTCGCTCTGTGGAACATAAGCCACTACTTGCTGAATCCCACCGTCTTGAGGATTCATGCCTAGAATATGTCCTCTGCGTTTATTCAAGTCACCGATAATATCGCCCATATACTCATCAGGAATGAATACCTCAACATAATCAATTGGTTCGAGAAGAACCGGAGAAGCTGCCTCCATTCCTGTCTTAAATGCGATATGCGCCGCAAGCTTGAAAGCCATTTCAGACGAGTCAACATCATGGTATGAGCCGTCAAGCAACGTTGCCTTTAGATTCACAACAGGGTAACCAGCAAGCACACCCTTAAGGATAGACTCTCTCAAGCCTTTTTCAACGGCTGGATAATACTGTCTCGGAACTGAGCCTCCAAATACTTTTTCCTCGAAGATAAGATCTTCAGTCTCTCCCGGTTCAAATTCCATCTTAACATGCCCGTACTGACCGTGCCCGCCGGACTGTTTCTTATGCTTGCCTTCTGCGAAAACCTTCTTGCGAAGTGTCTCTCTGTAGGCAATAATTGGTGCTTCCAAAACAACATCAACATTATACTTAGCCTTGAGTTTACTTGTAATAATATCAAGATGCTGCTCACCGATACCGGAAATAATTGTCTGGTGCGTTTCGGTATTGATATGAGTTTTAAAAGTTTGATCCTCATCCTGAAGCTTGTGCAACCCTGTGCTAATTTTTTCTTCATCGCCCTTAGACTTTGGATAGATTGCCATTGAAATCATTGGTTCAGGGAAATCAATTCCATCAAACAACATTACATCGTTTTCTGTGCAAAGGGTATCTCCTGTCTGAGTGAATTGAAGCTTAGCTACGGCACCAATGTCCCCTGCACTGAATTTTGTGGCGGCTACCTGCTTCTTGCCTACAAGTGAAAATACCTGAGCGACCTTTTCGCTCTTATCCTTGTTGGCATTATATATCGCCATATCACCCTTTAGCATTCCGGAAATTACTTTGAAAAAAGTGATTCTTCCAACAAATGGATCGGCAATAGTCTTGAATACAAATGCTTTCAAAGATCCACTCTCCGATATCTTGATGCTGACTTCCTCTCCTTTTGAATTCTTACCCTTGACAGGATTTGCTTCAGCAGGCGTCGGGAAATATCCGGAAATTATATCCATCATTACATTTGTTCCAACATTTTGAACTGCGGATCCGCAGAACACCGGAAAAATGCTTCTTCCTGTTATTGCTGCTCTGATTCCGTTGTGTAATTCTTCATCAGTGAAATCTTCACCGGAAAAATATTTTTCCATAAGGTCTTCACTTGTTTCTGCAACTGCTTCTTTAATTCCTTCGAAAATATCTCCGAGTTTTGCTTTAATATCTTCAGGCATCTCAATCTCATTTGGCTTGCCGTTAGAATACTTATATGCCTTTTTGCAAATAACATCAACGGAGCCGGTTAATACTCCGCTCTCAAAGATTGGAAGTTGGAATGCAACACATTTGCTGCCAAATGTATCTCTAATCTGCTTATATGTTTTGTCAAAATCCGCATTTTCCTCGTCAAGCTTGCTGATAAAAAATGATGCTGATATATTATTTTCCTCAGCATATGCCCATGTCTTCTCAGTGCCGACTGCAACACCGGACTTGCCGGAAAGCACAATCACTGCTGCTTCGGAAACCTTAACCGCCTCCATTACTTCGCCAACAAAATCAAAATATCCCGGTGTATCCATAACATTAATCTTTGAGTTGTTATGTTCAATTGCTGCAAGAGACATTCCAATAGAAATTGTTCTCTTTGTCTCTTCAGGATCGTAATCGGAATATGTTGTTCCATCTACAACCTTGCCGAGTCTGTCAATCAAACCTGCATTAAACGCAAGAGTTTCAGCCAATGAAGTCTTTCCTGATCCGCCATGCCCCAATAAGCATATATTGTTGATTTTATCAGTTTTATAATCTTTCATATTTGTTCCTCCTAAGTATGTAAGCGTATAAGTGCATTGCCAAAATTATATCACTTCCAAAGTTATCGTGTCAAATATTATTTTAGCCGCTCGGGATTTCTCCAAGCGGCTAAAAATTGTTATCAAATTAGTATTCATGCTGAGTATTATATAGTATATTCAAGTGACAAAATCATAATCTTGCTGATTTCTGCCCTTGTAATATTTGCCGTAGGTCTGAACTCATATACTCCACTTCCTAGAGGGGTTTCATATCCTTTTATTATCATTGCATGAACAAAGAATGCAATAGACGGCTTCGCATAATCCGATATGTTGCCAACGTCTGAAAATGTCGTTACTACTGTGGCTGCTGTGGTAGCATCCGGAAGAGTAATATGCTGATATTTTACCATTGCTCTTGAAAGCATTGTTGCTGTGTCCTGTCTCGACATATTCAATCCCACTCCGTACAATCCATTTCCGATTCCGGTAGTAAGTCCTTCTGATTCCAGTGAACCGACATATGGCGTGAACCATTGGCCTGCAGGACAATCCGTAAATGAAGCTGTCGCCAAAGGATTATATACGCCATAAGCTACCGTTACAATCTTGGCAAATTCTTGTCTTAGCATCGAATTGTCAGGTTTAAACTCAAATACCCCCGGAGAAACTTCATAACCCTTCATTACACCTCTTGCTGCAAGATCGTTGATGTATTCCGCTGCCCAATGGCCACTGATGTCAGTAAACGATGGTGCAGGAGCAGTGGTTGAGGTTGGGGTTGGGGTTGGGGTTGGAGTTGGATTACC
>JANYKE010000152.1 GCA_025361685.1 Eubacteriales bacterium
AATTCCGTAATAGTTGTTTCCGAAAAATACGAGATTAAGGTAACACTGCAAAATCTTTTCCTTACTGTTAACTTCTTTTTCAAGCTGCATGGCACGCCATTGTTCCTGGACCTTACGTTTGACAGATTGTCTTGCATCACCGGTTAAATTTTTAACAACTTGCTGTGTTATTGTACTTCCGCCGTAAGCTGCACTTCCGCCACCTGAAAGAAATCCGAGGAAGGCGCCTAAAGTACGCTTTACGTCTATCCCGTTATGCGACCAAAAACGTTCATCCTCTATGGCGACTACTGCGTTTTTAACATTAATGCTAATCTGGTCATATGTTACCAGGGTGCGGTTCTTGTTATCGGTAGGCTTTAGTTCTGCAATCTGTACACCGCTATCATCGTAAACATCAGAAATCAACGTCTTAATTTCAAGTTGGTCAGCTGTAATTTGGGGGGATGTGCGAATGTAGGCGAGAACTGAACCAAATACTATTCCGCATAAAAAAAAGAATAGTGAAAAAAAGATCATAAATACTGTGAATAAGGGATGCTTGAAAACATAGAATTTTTTGAGACGTTTCCAACATGAGAAAAGCAAACTGCGAACCTTATCATTAACAGAATTACTCTTCTTTGATTCATTATCATCATCAACAATTGCGATTTGATTGTACTGAGATTCACTCTCCCCGGAAAAGTCCATAGGAAAGCCGGCAGATTTTGGGGATTCTGATTTTGATCCGGACAGATTCATTTTGAAATCATTCTTGCCTAAGTTTGGTTTTTTATCTTCGCCCATTCTAACCTCAATATAACAATGAATAGATTTTGATAACATCATGAATATTATCATTGTGATTATAGCACAAAGAATGTTGAGGGTAAACAAAATTTAAAGATGTTTACAAATAATTCACAATAATTTACAGATAAAACAGCCGGTAATATTTGCCTAGAACAGCAATAAGTGTTAAAATAAAATTTATGTTAAGAGTTTTGAAGAAGGGTAGGAGTGCACCTTGCAGGAAAAGGTAACAGCAAAAAAATTATGGAAGTTGTTTTTTATCTTTTTTAAGATAGGCTCTTTTACTTTTGGCGGAGGGCTTGCCATGCTTCCTCAGATTCAGCGTGAAATTGTTGATAGATACCACCTCTTAACTGAGGAGGAAATTGTGGATGTATTTGCAATTTCCCAGTCTGTTCCGGGTATAATCTCGTTAAATGCTTCGGTTTTCATAGGAAAGAGATCATACGGAATACGAGGGGCAATTGTTGCGGCTCTCGGCACAACCATCCCTTCATTCATTGCGATAATGTTATATGTAACAGTGCTCAATTTTGTACAAGACAATATATATGTTCAAAAAGCATTTTTGGGTGTGCGAGCAGCTTGCACCGCACTAATTCTTGTCGCCGGACTGAAACTGTGGCCGCTGGCCGTCAAAAAACCTACCTCTGCAGTTCTGGCAATAGCTTCGCTGATTCTTGTCGGATTGTTTGGAGTATATGTAATATGGGTAATCGTGTTTGCGGTTTCACTTTCAATGACAAGTTACTTTCTGAGAAAGAAAAATGTAATTGGCATAGTGCTGAGCTTTGCAGTTACGCCTATACTTATCACGTACATTTTTTATTCGAATCAAATGCTGAATGGCTTTGCCATTATATTATATTTATTAAGCTTTGGGGCTGCTCACTTTTTTGAAGGGAGGGCCTTAAAAGATGCCTAACATAAGTGTTTTATGGTCATTATTTCTGATGTTCTTCAAACTGGGACTCACTTCATTTGGCGGCGGGTATGCAATGATTCCGCTGATGAAACAAGAAATAATAATCTTGATTACCGGTTTGGGAGTTGAACAATCTGTTCTTGACAAATTTGCCAATCTTATTGCCGTTTCTCAAATCACTCCCGGACCAATTGCGGTAAATGCTGCCGCATATATTGGTTATATATGTAACGGTTTTTTTGGCGCACTTATTTCAACAATCGGAATATGTCTGCCGGCATTTTTTATAATGCTTACAATCGCACATTATTTTGAGAGATTTAAAGCGAGCGAGTCGATATCACATCTTCTCACGGGAATTCGCCCTGCAACAGTCGGATTAATTTTGGCATCAACAGTTATTTTTGCAGATGGATCGATATTTGCTAAGCAGGCCATTAACTTTGATTTGATTGACAATTTGCGGATGCAGTTTTTTTCCATAGTCAATCCGGCTGGCGTCATTATTTTTGTTGTGGCATTTATTGCGGCAAAGAAGTTTAAGGTGGCACCGATACCAATAACAATTGCGGCGGGAATCGCCGGCGCATTTTTATACCAGTTATTTTAGTTTGGAGGGAAGTTAAATGAGTAATACAATAATATCCATTAACAATCTTACAAAGAAGTACGGGGATTTTGCCGCGGTCGACAATTTATCTCTTGCAATCGAAGCTGGGGATATATTCGGCTTCATAGGACAAAACGGTGCCGGCAAGACGACCACAATAAAATCTGTTGTCGGAATACTTGATTTTGACGAGGGCGAGATTCTGGTTAATGGGTTTTCAATTAAGGCACAGACTATTGAATGCAAGCAGCAGATCGCGTATATTCCGGATAATCCGGACCTATACGATTTCATGAGCGGAGACAGATATCTGAATTTTGTGGCTGATATGTATGGAGTCCCACTTTCAGAACGGAAGGAAAGAATAGTCAAATATGCGACAGCATTTGAAATTGAAAATGATCTCGGGTCGCAGATAGGCTCATATTCGCATGGCATGAAGCAAAAACTCGCAATTATTTCGGCTTTGATGCACAACCCAAGGGTCATGGTGCTGGACGAACCATTTGTTGGACTTGATCCAAAAGCCGCTTATACACTTAAAGAATATATGAAGGAATTAACAGAAGCGGGCGGTGCAATATTTTTCTCGACTCATGGGCTTGATGTTGCTCAAAAGCTGTGCAACAAGATTGCAATAATAAAGAATGGCAGGTTACTTGAGGTTGGCAACACTGAAGAAATAATTGGCATGAAGTCATTAGAAGATGTATTTTTGGAGTTGACAGAAGATGAATAAATTTATTAAGTTAATTAAAGTTAATCTTATCGCTTTGCTATATCAAACAAATATTTTAAGCAGAGTCAGAGGCTTTAAAGGTAAGGTTAATCAGTCGAAATCAACGGGAAAAAGATCGATAGCCAAGACGGGACTTTTCATTGGAATCACGCTGATGGTTGTCGCAGCGCTAATTGCATATATTAGCTTTTACAGTTATACTATCGGAACAATTTTAAAACCATACAATCTAATGTGGGTATTGCCTGCCGGCTCTTTTGTCATGGTGGTTTTTCTTGTTTTGGTAACAGGAATATATACTTCTGCAGGATTTTTATTTACAGGCAAAGATTTGGACAGACTTTTTTCTTATCCAATCAAACAATGGCAGATATTGTTTAGCAAAATATTTTCTATGCTCGTCGAAAACTGGCTGGTGTGTCTTATATTTGCGGGTCCGAGCCTTGGAGTGTATTACTATTTTGAAAATCCTCCGCCGATATATTTTCTGAATGCGATTCTTGGAATATTGCTTATTCCGCTTATTCCAATGACAATCTCGATAATATTGTCATACATTATCAACCTTCTTTCAATGGGAATGAGATTCAAAAGCTTTTTCAATATACTATTCACGGTTGCGATAATTCTTGGAATTGGCGTCGGGTCAAAATTCCTTATGGGTTCAATAGGAAATGTTGCCGAAAGCTCTGATGCAATAATAAATTCATTAAAGTATATATACGCGCCAATAGGTTTTCTGATAAGTGCGATTGAGACAAGCAACATTTTTGATACGATGGTCTTTTTCGTGGTTTCATTCGTGCCGTATATTGCGCTGGTGCTGCTCTTGTCGTTAAAATATCGCATAATATGGTCAAAGCTTGCATCGAAAAAGGCTCCGAGGGCTAAATGGCATAAAATTAAGGCATCCGGAGTAGTATTTGCATTGCTGAAAAAGGAAGCCGCCAAATATTTTTCCTCGCCAATCTATGTCATGAATACGGGAATAGGACCTATTCTGATGATTGTTTTTGCAGTTTCAACAATTTTTGTGGGAAGGGATTACGTCACAATGCTTAAAATACCTGCAATTGTGGGATATATTGTTCCCGGCACAATTGCAATTTTTTCATTTACGGCTGCAATGACAATTACAACGGCACCTTCAATTTCGCTGGAAGGTGCTAATCTTTGGATTATCAAGTCGTGTCCGGTTGAAGCAAAGGATGTGTTCTTGGCCAAACTGCTGCTCAATTTTCTCGTTGCTATTCCGGCACTGATTATAAGCGGAATCATTGCAGGAATCGGACTGCAGATTGCACCGATAGAGTATTTGTGGGTAATTCTGCTGCCAATGC
>JANYKE010000169.1 GCA_025361685.1 Eubacteriales bacterium
ATTCATATAAATCAATGGGGCAAAATTTTAGACCTCGCGAATACATTTCATTAACAATTTCAAGTACAGACAAAGTTAATTATCCCGAAGCATTTTATGCCTCTTATTTTTCCGTTAGAGCTGGCGACTGTTTTGACGCAAGCACAATGACAAAGGGACGTGAAGCAGTGCTTGAGAATATCCGCAGCATTACTAAAAAAGGTAATGAGATGACAGCAAAAGAAAAAGATACTTTGTCTGTACTTGAAATTGTTAATGAAATGTATTCGCGAGGTCTAAAATTTTGCCCCATTGATTTATATGAATCTGATGTAAAAAATTTCAAAATCACTTCCAATGGACTGATGCCTCCATTTATTGCACTTCCGGGTCTCGGACCCAGCGCTGCGTCAAATATTGTTGCTAGTCGCCAAGACACAAAGTTTCTTTCAAAAGAGGATTTAATGAAACGCGCATCCATTGGAAATAGTGTATTAGAGGTGCTTGAGGAGAGTGGCTGCCTTACAGAGCTTGAAGACACAAATCAGATGAGGTTATTTTAGTACTTAATATTGGTTTAATATTTAGCATTTGATCCTAACACATCTACCATAAGGTAAGTTATCTGTGTTATAATAAATAGAATACCATTAAGTAAAACACATTTCTTACAGAAAGGGATTGAATAAAGTTGCGATTAAAGAGAGTTGAGATGCAGGGATTTAAGTCCTTTGCTGACAAAACAGTTTTGGAATTTGACGATGGTATCACCTCTGTTGTGGGTCCTAATGGCAGCGGAAAAAGCAATATATCCGATGCCGTACGTTGGGTATTGGGAGAGCAAAGTGCAAAACAAATACGCGGCAACAAAATGGAAGATGTTATTTTTGCCGGGACACAAAGAAGAAAGCCGGTAGGTTTTGCAGAAGTAAACATTATTATTGATAATTCCGAAGGACGTCTCCCAATTGAATTTGCGGAAGTTGTCGTCACAAGAAGAGTATTTAGACAAAGCGAAAGCGAGTACCTGATTAATAATATTTCTTGTCGACTTAAGGATATTCATGCGTTATTTGTTGATACAGGAATTGGACTAAATGGTTATTCAATAATCGGCCAGGGAAAAATCGACGAAATTTTAAGTGCAAAGTCCGATGAACGAAGGAATGTTTTTGAAGAAGCAGCAGGAATAATGAAGTACAGAGTTAAGAAAAATGAAGCTGAGCGAAAGCTGGAGCATACTGAACAAAATCTTCTCAGGCTTAATGATATTATTAATGAGTTATCAATACAACTCGGTCCGTTGAAAGAGCAATCCGAAAAGGCCTCACAATTTCTTTCATTAAGAGATGAACTTCGTATTCTTGATATTTCACTTTACATTTCAAATCTTTATCGTCTTAAAAATAGACTGATATCTATTGACGAAGAAATTACTTTACTATCAAGTAATCAGACAAATGAGATAGCGGAATTAAAAAAAGTGTCTGAGAAGAATAAAGAAAAAATCGAGCTTTCCAAAAAGCTTGAAAACGAATTGAATAAATGCAAGGAAGAATATTTTTCAATTGAATCTGCTACAGACAAACTTAATTCTGATATTACGCTTAAAAGTGAGAAAATAAGCAATCTTCAAAACAATATTATGCGTATTGATGTTGAGTTTGAAGAGGCGGATGCTCAGCGAAAGAATATTGATAGTGAAGAGGCAGAACGAAAGACTAGACTTGAATATTTAAAGAATCAACTCAGCATATATACGGAGAAATTGAATATTGCACAGACCAAAATGGATGAGAATTTGCAAGCGATGGAAGCGGATGCGATTGAAACTGAGAATTTAAAAGAACACTTGATGAACAATATAGATTCTCTGTCGGACTTTAAGGTCGAAACATCAAATATAGCTCTCAAATCAGAAACCGTCATCGAAAATCTGGCAGGAATCGATGCGCAAATAAGTTCGCTTATAATTGAAAATGACAAAGAACAAATGAACCTGGAACAAATCGACGATCGAATTCGAGATATCAGAAAAAATATTGAAGAGGCAACAAAAATAATTAACGAATTCGAAATTTCATTTGCCAATACCAACGATGGACTAAAAGAATTTGAATATGAAATCTCTAAGAAATCGACCTTGCTTGAAAGCAATAAAGCTAGACTTGAATTGCTCCAAGATATGGAGAAAAAACACGAGGGATTCAACCATGCTGTTAAAACAATTCTTAATGAACTTGATAATAATCATGAGTTTGGCAAAGGCGTGCACGGTGTTGTTGCGAGATTGATCAGCACAGAATCAAAGTATGAAAAAGCTATTGAAGCAGCACTTGGAAATATAACCCAGAATATTGTTGTTGATGATGAA
>JANYKE010000180.1 GCA_025361685.1 Eubacteriales bacterium
ATCTTGTTTCCTTTATTATCTTGTTTCCTTGTGCGGTGTATGCTTCTTGCAGCACTTGCAGTACTTGTTCATTTCAAGCCTGTCCGGATGGGTTCTCTTATCCTTCATTGTTGTGTAATTTCTGTTTTTGCACTCTGTGCAAGCTATCGTTATAATCTCTCTCATTGATCTGCGTTCCTTTCTAAAATACTCATTCACAAAACACTTTTTATTGCCTAAACAATTACATTCTTCTACCTTGAAAAATCACTTTTTTATCACCTTCACAGCTCACATTTTTCTGCTTTTAAAGCAATAAAAAAGGCCTGCTGTTCTAGGCCTGCTTATTGTAGCACACGCCATTCGCCAATGTCAACAAATTTGCCGAAAAATTTCGCACTGCTTTCAGGAGATGTCTGCCATTATTATATCACAAATGATTGTCGAAAATTCGCGCTATCCCGCTCGCTATATAAAAGTTTTTGCAATTATTTGCATCCAACAACATGTTGTTGGATTATAAATTAACAAAAAAGTTTTATAGAAACCTGCAACCTGTAACCTGTAACCTGTAACCTGCAACCTGCAACCTGTAACCTGCAACCTGCAACCTGTAACCTGCAACTTGTAACCTGCAACCTGTAACCTTTAAATATGTTATAATAGAGCAGTATTATTTTTTGTTTGGGGGAATGGAATATGAGTTTATTAAACAATGCATGGCAAACATATAGTTTTGATAGTGCGGGAGCAGTTCAATACCTAAAAGAACTCACAAAGATTCTCACGGATATGGGTGTCGATATTGCTGACAAAAAACAACTTAAAGAAGGATTCGAAAAGCTGTTTAATATTGAGTATCATAATATTCCAAACCTAGACAATCGTAATTGTATTTTGGCTCCTAATCATATTAGCGATTTTGATGCATTAATCTTAGGGTTGATGCATAGCAAAATTAAAATTATGGCTAAAAACGAATGGGTAGAAAATGCGGAACTTATGAAATTTATGAGTTTTTATGATTTAGTTGGTATAGATAGAGAATCTAAAATGAGCCAAGCTAGAGCATTGCTTGAACTAACAAAACATTTAGGGGTTTCTCCGCAAGGTAGACATGCTTTAATTTTTCCGCAAGGAACAATCTCAGATATAAATAAAAATAGTATTGAGAGAGTTCATTCAGGAGCTTTTACCCTATCTAACAGATCTGACACTCCGGTATTACCTGTTTATATTGAGCAGCCAAATTTTCAATATCCAACAAGAATTGTGTTTGGAGAGCCTATGGACATACCGGAAAGAAGACAGGACTGCCGTAAGTTATGGAGAGAAAAAATAATTTCTCTTCAAAATAGTTTGACTCCGCCGGCGCGAAAACCTGCTTTAACTGAAAAGCACGCGAACAATAATAACCCCGGTGATCCTTTCTTTTAATGCAACTACTTATGCAGAAAAACATTTTGAAAGAATGTCGGCGCGCATGGACAATCAGCAGCGAGCGAGCGCAGTAAAAAAGCCCACCGATTTCTCGGTAGGCTTAGTCGTCGATTTGTTGTGTTAGCCTCAGCGTTGTTAGTCGCAGTGGGGCTCGGATACTTTTGATTCGGCTGTTGCAGATGCTTCGTCTGTTGCGGATGCTTCGGCTGTTGTTGCGACTGGTGTGTTGGGTGCGGATGTTGCGAATGCTTCGGCTGGTGTGTTGGGTGCGGCTGTTGCAGCTGCTTTGTGTTTCTTCCTTATAAGTGGTGAGTCGACCTTGGTGAGGAGGATGTCTTCGCCGTCCTCGGCAAGCGCTGCGTTGATGTGGTCGCCTTCCTTAATCTCTTGTTTGATATATAGGTCGGCAAGCTTGTCTTCGATTAAAGTCTGAACAACTCTGCGCATCGGACGCGCTCCCATCTTAGGATCAAATCCTCGCTTTGCAATAAATTCTTTTACGCCGTCCTCGTATGAGATAGTCATCTTGCGCGCAACTACACTTTCCGAAACCTCGTTAAGCATTAGTCCTGCAATCTGAACCAGTTCTTCGTTGTTGAGTTCGTTGAATATTACAACCTCGTCAACACGATTTAGAAATTCAGGTTTGAAGAATTCGTTAAGTGCCGATTTAACTTTCACTTCCAATGCAGCATAGCCTGTGCTGCCAAATCCAATTCCGCTTGCGTTTAGGTTGGTGCCTGCGTTGGATGTCATAATGAGAATTGTATTTTCAAAATTGACTACCTTGCCGTGGCTGTCTGTTAATCTTCCGTCTTCCATTATTTGCAAAAGCAAATGGAATAGGTCCGGATGTGCCTTCTCAATTTCGTCGAGCAAAATTACCGAGTACGGACGTCTTCGAACTTTCTCTGTCAGTTGGCCGGCCTCATCATAACCAACGTATCCTGGAGGTGCTCCGATGATTTTGGAAACTGTATGCTTCTCGGAATACTCAGACATGTCGAGTCTTATCATTGCATTCTCGTCATCGAACAATTCTTTGGCAAGTGTCCTGACTAGCTCGGTCTTGCCTACGCCTGTCGGTCCCACGAATATAAAGGATGAAGATTTCTTTTTCTTCTTAAACCCTGATCTGTTTCTTCTGATAGCTTTCGCGACCGCTTCAACAGCCTTGTTCTGTCCAATTAATCTGTGATGCAAACGATCTTCAAGGTGCATTAACTTTTCCATCTCAAGTTCGCTGATTCGGTGTACCGGAATCTTGGTCCATGCCTCGATTACGTAAGCAATATCATCAAATGTAATTTCAACATGCAAAGCTTTCTTTTCTATGTCGGCAATTTTCTCGAGCAGGCGACACTCGTGAATCTTTAAATCTGCTGCCTTCTGATAATCCTCAATTGAATCAGCGGAAATAGCTTCTTCCTTTTCACTTTGAACTTGGTCGAGTTCTTTTTTGAGACTCTCCAATTCAACAAGTCCTTCATTTTTCAAGTTGGCACGCGAACCCGCTTCATCAATAACATCGATGGCTTTATCTGGCAGAAATCTGTCAGTGATATATCTTTGAGACAAATTAACTGCGGATTCGATAATCTCATCAGAAAGTGTTACATGATGGAAGTCCTCATAGTAACCGCGAATTCCTTTCAATATTTCTATTGCGTCTTCTGCAGATGGCTCGTCGACAATTACAGGTTGGAAACGTCTCTCGAGTGCTGAATCCTTTTCAATGTGCTTTCTGTATTCGTCAAGAGTTGTTGCTCCCATGATTTGAATGTCTCCACGTGCAAGCGCAGGCTTCAAAATATTTGCTGCATTCATCGAACCCTCGGCATCTCCTGCTCCGACTATACTGTGAAGTTCGTCAATAACCAAAATAATATTTTTCTCTGCTTTGGCTTCATCGAGAACACCCTTCATGCGCGACTCAAACTGACCGCGAAATTGTGTACCCGCAACCATTGCCGTTAGGTCAAGCAAATATATTTCAACATTCAGAAGCTTGGCCGGAACCTTGCCTTCAATTATTCTGACCGCAAGTCCTTCTGCTATTGCCGTTTTACCAACGCCCGGCTCGCCAAGCAATACGGGGTTGTTTTTGCTTCTGCGATTCAAGATCTGGATAACTCGGTCTATCTCGCGCTGTCTGCCGATAACTCTGTCAATACTATTTGTGCGCGCTGCATCGGTAAGATTGGTTGCGTAAAGAGAAAGAAACTTACGTTTGTTCTTTTTCATATCTTCTTTTTTGGTCTTCAATTTGTCTTTAGCTGAATTCCAGTTCTGTCTCTCAGACGAATCTGCACCGGCCTCGGAATTTTCGTCAGCGTCAGAGTAGGCATCTTCGGCATCAGGGTTCTGTCCTTCCGCGATTGCACCGGGTGTAATCATCGATTCAAAAAATCCACCCTTCTTAAACATGTCGGCTACATTTGATCCGTCGGGATTGCCGGCTTCAAGCTTATTAATATCGACATCCTCGAGGCGCTCTCCAAATTTTTCGTAAATAAAATCAGAAAGGCTGTCCATATCGGCAGGAACCTCACCGTTATCGATCATTTCCCTCAACTGTTCGTCCAATTCCTCAACCTGTTCAGCGGATACTCCCATCATTGCTTCTATATTAGCCATGCCCGCATTTCTGGCGCAGGTCAGACACAAACCTTCACTGGTCTTCTTGCCTTCAACTATCTTTGTCACAAATACTATGGCGTAATTTTTGTTACATCTGCTACATTTAATCATTTCACACAACCTCCCTTCAAAAGTTGTTACCCACCTCGGTCGGTGAGTGCTAATAACATTATATCACATAATTTCAAAAAATAAATAGGGTTTTAAAAAATTTACATTAAGTTAATACTTTGTTCAACCTACGTTCAAATATATTATTTGTGCCTAATTTGTGCCTAATTATAATGCTATAATATTCCTATAATATTTCTTTTAGGTATTGGCCGGTGTAGGATTTAGGGTTCTTGGCGACTTCCTCGGGACTGCCTTTGGCTACGACGCGGCCACCTTTGTCACCGCCGTCGGGACCTAAGTCTATGATGTAGTCTGCTGTCTTTATTATATCCAAATTGTGCTCGATTACAACTATTGTGTTGCCGCTGTCGGTGAGGCGGTGCAGCATTTCGATTAGCTTGTGGACGTCGGCCATGTGCAAACCGGTTGTAGGTTCGTCTAAAATGTAAATGGTCTTGCCGGTGCTTTTTTTGGAGAGTTCGGATGCTAGCTTTATGCGCTGTGCCTCGCCGCCGGATAGGGTTGTGGAAGGCTGGCCAAGCTTGACATATCCAAGGCCGACGTCGGAAAGTGTTTGGATCTTCCTGAGGATGCGCGGTACGTTCTTGAAAAATTCGAGCGCATCTTCGATTGTCATGTCAAGAATCTGGGCAATGTTCTTACCCTTGTAGGTTACTTCTAAAGTTTCGCGGTTGTATCTTTTGCCGGCGCACACTTCGCACGGCACGTAGATGTCAGGGAGAAAGTGCATTTCGATTTTGATGCTTCCGTCTCCGGAGCACGCTTCGCATCTGCCGCCTCGGACATTGAAGCTGAATCTGCCGGGCGAATAGCCGCGAACTTTTGCTTCGGTGGTGCTTGAGAAGACCTGGCGTATAATGTCGAAGACTCCGGTGTAGGTTGCGGGGTTGGACCTGGGTGTGCGCCCTATTGGAGACTGGTCAATATTTATTATCTTATCTAGATGCTCGATACCTCTTATCTCGTCATGTTTGCCTGCCTTGGTTCGAGCCTTGTTGAGTGCTGATGCAAGTTTGTTATAAATAATCTCGTTGACAAGTGAGCTCTTGCCTGAGCCGGACACGCCGGTTACGCAGGTAAACATTCCGCCGAGCGGTATCGAAACATTGATTCCTTTTAAATTATTTTCGCGAGCGCCTACAATCTCCAACCAATTTCCGTTCGGCTGACGCCGCGTGCTCGGAATAGCAATTTTTAATTTGCCACTTAAGTATTGTCCGGTAATTGATTTTTTACAAGCAATAATGTCTTTGACCTTGCCCTGTGCAACCAAGTAGCCGCCGTGTATTCCGGCGCCCGGTCCGATGTCGATGATGTGATCCGCCATGTGCATCGTTTCCTCGTCATGCTCAACAACAATTAGCGTGTTGCCGAGGTCGCGCAAATGCT
>JANYKE010000184.1 GCA_025361685.1 Eubacteriales bacterium
AGTGTTTGCAGATGTCGATTCGATTGCCGAATACGCAAAACCTGCGGTAGCATTTTTTGTTAACGCAGGGATTATAGATGGTTACAGTGAAAGCAGCGTGACGCTATTCAAACCGATAAACAATATTACCAGAGCAGAGATAAGTAAGATTATGGTTATGTCACTTGATTATGCGACACCAACATCAACTCCAACAATACCGATACAATGAAGTTGTATCCGAATATAAAAAAAGTTGACCCTTCACAGTCAATTAAGCTTGATAACTTTATTAGGGATAGAGAATTAACAGATATTATTAGCGGAGTAAAATCCGGTGGAGGAATTGTTATGAAAATAAAAAAGTTGTTTACGAAAAGATTGCTAATTTTTGTTATTGCGGTTTCGTTGACGATGTCGGCATTTAGTGCGTTGTCAATTGCTCGCGCAGAATATTCCGGTGAATCAGGGGAAAGCGAATGGGCCATAATTATGGACTTTACTTTTTCATTTCCGGATCCTGTACCTGTTTCACTTTATAACTCTGCATTGGCGGCAAGCTATATAAACCGTACAATTTTAGAGCCCGGACAAGCATTTTCATTCAATGCGATTGTCGGCAACACCACAGCGGCCAAGGGCTACAAATATGCACCGATAATAGGCGGCTGGGCATACGGCGGCGGTGTTTGCAAAACTTCAACGGTATTGTTTCAGGCGGCGCGTTCTGCAGGTCTGGAGATATTGGAAAGGCATAACCACGGCGGAAGCGGAGTAAACTATGCCACGCCCGGAAATGATGCTGCAATCAGCATACCGTATAAGGATATGAAATTCCGAAACAATACCTCAAACAGGATTAGGATTGCATATGAATTTATTGGAAACATTGGTAAAGTAAAATTGTATAAATCATGTCCTGTACGCATTGCATGCATTTCGGATGACGGTACATTATCGGTAAAAGAAGGTGCATTTGAATCGGACTGGGCGGAAGAAGCAAGAGATGTAAGGCAAGTATCACTTTCGGAAAATCGAATCGGTCAATTGAGCAGCAGCGGAAAATTTTGGGTAAAGGAAGGCGGTCTAAATGCTATGTGGTCATGGGAGGCAGACAATATATCCCAGATTTCACTTTCAGGAAATCGTATAGGACAACTTGAAAATGATGGCAAATTTTGGGTAAAAGAGGGCCCACTTAACGCAGAATGGAGTTTGGAAGCAGAAAATGTGACTCAAATTTCACTTTCCGGAAACCGCATAGGGATCATTAAATCCGATGGTACGCTGTGGGTAAAGGAAGGCGGGCTAAATGCCATGTGGGCATTAGAGGCAGGCGATGCATCTCAGATTTCGCTTTCAGGAAATCGTATAGGACAACTGGAAAAGGATGGCAAATTTTGGGTAAAAGAGGGTGCACTTAACGCGGAATGGTCATTGGTAGCAGGAAATGCAAAGCAAATCACACTTTATGCATCGCGTATAGGACAACTTGAAAATGATGGCAGATTTTGGGTGAAAGAAGGAAGCCTAAATGCAGAATGGGCTTTGGAGGCAGGTAATGCAACCAAAATTTCCATGTCTGAAAGTCGGATAGGATATGTTAAAACCGATGGGACCTTATGGGTAAAAGAAGGCGGGCTTTCTTCATATTGGACTTTGTTGAAAAGCAGTTCAAGAGGAATTACTATACAAGAAGGATCATCGGTGTTGGCATAAAATAGCATATAAATATATTAATATTTTATTGAAAGACTAAACACAAGTTGACAGATTAAACCAGACGGCAAATTCCCTGACAGACTAAACAACAGATTCGGAAGCAATACCCAGTTTACTTTGTCAATTAACCTTCATTTAATCCGAAAAACTTTTTTCAAAATACCTATTGACAAGGGGGGTGTGTATACTATATTTATATCATATTGAGTCATCTTTGGGAAACTAAAACTAATATAAAGAGAGGTATTTTTATGTTATCAATGAATTCTATTTTCGGCATTTCTAGTTTTTGTGTTAAAAAAATTAAGGAAAAACAAAATAGCAGAAAAAAATTGAAAATTGTAATGAAAAAGAAATGGATCAAAAAAGCAATCTGTTTCTGCCTTTTGATGTGCTTAATTGTATCTGTATTTCCAATGATATCATATGCAAAAACTGTAGTAAGCGAAAATGGATTTGGTCTTGATGCATCAACAGGAACATTGCTCTGGTGTCCGCCGGGAAATAATATAGTTATTCCAAATTCAATAGCAGGTAATGAAGTAACGAAACTTGATGAAGTTTGCCTTATGTCAAATTATTACCTTGAGAGCATTGCAATTCCAAGTACTGTAGTAAGCATTCCTGAGCTTACATTTAGAAGGTCCGCTATTTTATCAATTAATGTCGATCCTGCAAATAGTACATATTGTAGTTTTGATGGAATTTTGTATAGCAAAGACATGTCAGTTTTGATATCTGTACCCAAAGAAAAGTTTAATTGGATAGGCAGTGAATTTACCATTCCCAACGGTGTTAAAGAAATAGGCCCTTATGCATTTTTTTGGGACGAACATCTTTCCACAGTCACAATCCCAAATGGTGTAACAAAAATTGGGAACAGAGCGTTTGCTGAATCAAATATTAAAGGTATAGGCATTCCGAACAGTGTGACAACAATTGATGATAGCGCTTTTGCCGGATGTCTAGACTTGGGCAAAATTTGTTTAGGCAGCGGGGTATGTAGTTTGGGGAAAGGAGTTTTTGACGGTTCTTCCCAATTATATATATATGCAACTCCGGAAAATCAAACATACAGCAGTATAGATGGAGCATTATGTAATAAAGATAAAACGAGACTAATGTTTTGCCCTGAAAATGTAAACTTTTTATCTGTGCCAAATACAATAAAGATTATTGATGATTTTGCATTTTTTAATAACAAAGTAATACAATGGCTTAGTTTGCCCGACAGCCTGACAACGATTGGCAATAATGCCTTTCAAAACAGTACGCTTACAAGAATCTCATTTTCAAGCGGCGTATCAGAGATTGGCAAATTCGCATTTGACGGTTGCCGTCTCGAAGGTATAGATGTTGCAGCCGAAAATACTTTTTTTAAGAGCATTAATGATGTGTTATTCAATAAGAGCATGACAAAGCTTGTTATTTTTCCGTGCAGAAAATATTCAACAGGGTTTTCAATTCCTGATAGTGTAAACGAAATAGGAGAATATGCATTCCATGATTGCAGACAACTTAATAATATTACCTTGCCTAGCAGTGTTGACAAAATTGATTCCACCGCATTTAAAGTAAATGGTTTGTCAGAGATAAAAGTTGATATCAACAATGCCGCGTACTGCAGCATGGACGGAATTTTGTATAACAAAGCAAAAACAAAACTGATTGCATGTCCGGAGAAAAAGGATATATATTCACTTGCAATACCTGAAGGAGTGACTGATATAGAGAACTATGCATTTTATGGATGCGGAATCGCAGAAATATTGTTGTCCAAAAGCATTCTAAATATTGGAGAAGAGGCATTTGGATGGTGTGGTAGTCTTCAAGAAGTTGTAATTCCTGATGGTGTAAAAAGTATTGGAGCAAATGCTTTTGCTAGTTGTGCTAATCTAAAAAAACTTACAACACCATCAAGTGTGATAAATATTGGTCCGGCACCCGGGATGTATAAAACATGGCTAACTGTATATGGTTTTACCGGGTCTTGTGCAGAGAAGTTTGCAACAGATGAAAAGATAGCATTTGTGAGTATTGGAACAGTATCAACACCGACACCGACTAGGACCCCAAGTCCAATGCCAACGGCTACTCCGACACCAACTAGAACCCCAAGTCCGACACCTACGCTTACGCCTACATCGGTAGTTACAGAGTCGCCGACTCCGACACCGGAAGTTACACAAACACCAACTCCGACACCTGAGATTACAGAGACATCTGTACCAAGCGCAACGGTTACTCCTGTGCCTTCGTTCAATGATGTAAGCGGTCATTGGGGCGTAGCATATATTAATGCACTTGCAGTAAAAGGAATAATTAATGGGTATACAGTACAAGCAAATGAATTAAATTTTGAGCCGGATAATTACATGCAGAGACAAGAATTTGCAAAGATTGTTACAGTTGCATATGGTGTATATAATTCCGCAGCAACATCTACATTTTCTGATTGTCCGGCAGGAGCGTGGTATTCGCCTTATGTTGGTTCGCTTCAGGGTGAAGGTCTGACAACGGGTATGGGTGACGGGACATTCGGAGTGAATATGGATATGTCGAGGCAGGATACGGCTACAATACTCGGGAGAGCGATGGTTAAATATCAAGCAGTTTCATTGCCTGATATGACGGAGGCAAAGGGAACACTAAGAGTGTTTGCAGATGTCGATTCGATTGCCGAATACGCAAAACCTGCGGTAGCATTTTTTGTTAACGCAGGGATTATAGATGGTTACAGTGAAAGCAGCGTGACGCTATTCAAACCGATAAACAATATTACCAGAGCAGAGAT
>JANYKE010000196.1 GCA_025361685.1 Eubacteriales bacterium
AAACGGCAGTCCGATATTTAGAGGCTTACCACCTATTATTGAAGGAGGACGTTATCACTCACTCAGCGTAAACAGAGCGAATCTGCCTGATGAGATATTGGTAATTGCGGAAGATGATTCAGATGAAATTATGGCAATCAAGCACAGAGATTATGATGTGTACGGAATTCAGTTTCATCCTGAGTCAATACTTACAAAAAGTGGAAACATAATAATCGAGAATTTTTTAAAGATTGGCGGTGAGGAAAGTGATTAAAGAGGCAATTTATGATTTGGTAAATAACAAGAATTTGTCGCTTGAAACAACAAAGGAAGTAATGAATCAGGTTATGGAGGGCGAGGCTACAAATGCACAAATAAGCGCATTCGTAACTGCAATGAGAATGAAGGGTGAAACAATTGATGAAATAACAGCATGTGCAATGGTAATGAGAGAAAAGTGCACAAAGCTTTCCCACCAAACCGATGTATTGGATATTGTAGGGACAGGCGGCGATGAGGTGGGCACTTTTAATATATCTACGATTTCTGCACTTGTAATTGCGGCGGCAGGTATTCCTGTTGCAAAACATGGTAACAGAAGTGTTTCCAGTAAATGCGGAAGTGCAGATTTATTAGAAGCACTTGGAATAAAAATAGAATTGTCAGCAGTACAAAGTGAGAAGGTACTGAATAAAATTGGAATATGTTTTATGTTTGCACCGACTTATCACGCATCAATGAAATATGCCGCACCCGTTAGGCGTGAATTAGGAATAAGAACAATTTTTAATATTCTGGGGCCACTCTCAAATCCGGCCGGGGCCAATATGCAGTTGTTAGGTGTATATGATGAAAGCCTGGTTGAACCACTTGCGCGAGTATTAAATAATCTTGGAGTTAAGCGTGCTCTTGTTGTGCATGGGCATGACGGACTTGATGAAGTAACTCTGTGCGACACCACAACAATTTGTGAGGTTTCAGACGGCAAACTAAACAGCTTTTTCCTAACACCGGAACAGCTTGGATTGAAACGATGCAAGCTTGAGGAACTAATTGGCGGAGATGCGAAGGAAAATGCAGAAATTGCAATCCGAATTTTGGATGGAGAAAAAGGTGCTAAAAGAGATGTCGTTGTTTTGAATTCTGCATTGTGTTTATACATATCGCAAAACAGCATCACTCTCAGAGAATGCGTGAAAAAAGTTGAAGAAATAATTGATAGCGGAAAAGCCAAGAAGCTACTAAATGATTTTATTAAAATATCCTGCGAGGTGTAAATTTGATACTGGAAAAAATTGTAGAAGCTACTGTAAATAGGATTGAAGAAGCCAAGGCGAATTTGACGTTTAATGAAATCAAAGCACAGACTAAAATGAAAAACGATTCTTTTGCATTTGAAAATGCATTAAAGCAAAACAGCATTTCATTTATCTGTGAGGTAAAGAAAGCTTCGCCTTCAAAAGGAATTATTGCAAATGATTTTCCATATGTTGAAATTGCAAAAGCATATGAAGCCGCCGGTGCTGCAGCAATATCCGTGCTAACCGAACCTGACTTCTTTATGGGCAGCACCGAATATTTGAGAGAAATCAAAATGAATGTAAGAATTCCTGTGTTGGAGAAAGATTTTATAATTGACGAGTATCAGATTTACGAGGCAAGTGCAATTGGTGCTGATGCAATTCTGCTTATCTGCGCAATTCTTGACAAAGAAAAAATAATGGGGTATATCAAGATTGCTGATGGTTTGGGATTGTCTTGCCTTGTTGAGTGTCATAACAAACAGGAAATCGAAATTGCGATTGATGCCGGAGCTAGGATCATTGGAGTAAACAATCGCAACCTGAAAAACTTTGAGGTAGATATAAACAACAGCATCCGTCTACGAGAATTCGTGCCGGATAGTATTCTTTTTGTTTCTGAAAGCGGCATCAGCACGCCGGAAGATATTGATACTCTAAGAAAGAATAATGTTGATGCTGCTTTGATTGGTGAAAAGTTTATGAGAAGCAATGACATTAAAAAAGAACTAG
>JANYKE010000201.1 GCA_025361685.1 Eubacteriales bacterium
GTCTTGTTCAATGAGCAGGAGGCGGTTGTATTTGGCGACGCGCTCGCTGCGCGATGGAGCTCCGGTTTTGATTTGGCCAGAGTTGACAGCGACGGCTAGGTCGGCGATCGTTGTGTCTTCGGTTTCGCCTGAGCGGTGAGAGATGACTGTTGTGAAGCCTACACTCTGCGCAAGTCTTATGGTTTCGAGGGTTTCGGTGAGAGTGCCGATTTGATTTAATTTGATAAGAATCGAGTTCGAGACTCCAAGTTCGATTCCTTTTTGAAGCCGCGTTTTGTTTGTAACATAAAGGTCGTCGCCGACCAACTGAACTTTTTTTCCTAGGTCATCGGTCAACTGTTTCCAGCCGGACCAATCATCCTCAGCGAGGGCGTCCTCGAGTGAAAAAATCGGATACTTTGTAATCAGATTTTCCCAATAAGAAATCAGTTCTTGCAAAGTCATTTTTATTTGCTTCTTCGGCAAAAGATAAGAACCATCCTCTTGAAGCCACTCACTCGACGCGGCGTCAATAGCAATCATAAACTGGGTGCCACACTCGTAGCCGGCCTTTTCAATAGCAGCGATAATAATCTTAATCGCATCCTCGTCATCATCCAAATTCGGCGCAAAGCCGCCCTCATCACCAACCGACGTAGCTAAACCTTTTTCATTAAGCATTTTCTTCAGGGTATGAAACACCTCGGCACACCAGCGCAGTCCTTCTGAAAACGAAGGCGCGCCAACCGGCATTATCATGAATTCTTGAATATCAATGTTATTCGAAGCATGTGCACCGCCGTTGAGAATATTCATCATAGGTACAGGCAAATCATGTGCCTCGGGACCGCCAATGTAAAGGTACAAAGGAATCCCTTGCGAGACAGCCGCAGCCTTGGCCACAGCAATCGATACAGACAAGATTGCATTGGCACCAAGCTTTGATTTATTTTCTGTCCCGTCAAGTGCAATCATTGCATGATCAATTTCATCTTGCTCAAAAACATCCATACCTCTGAGCCGATTGAAAATTGTTGTGTTGACATTGTTAACCGCGTTCAAAACACCCTTGCCGTCATATCTGGATTTGTCACCATCACGTAACTCGATAGCCTCAAAAGCACCGGTAGAAGCGCCTGAAGGAACAGCGGCAACGCCTTTTGAACCGTTGTCAAGAGTCACCTCGGTTTCAATAGTAGGAAACCCTCTTGAATCCAGAATTTCACGTGCATAAACTTTTTCAATTAATGTTGAATTAATAATCATTTTGGTTTTGATGCCTCCAAACTTGCTTTTATCATAAATCTTTTGCCCTGATTTGATGTATCAATTATCCACGAACCATCACCTAATATGTAGGTTTTGTCATCTTGTGTTGCGTACATACTAATTGATGCGCCTTCCTGGCTGGCTGTCAGCAGACCTTCTTCTTGGTTATAGCTGTAAGTAACAGGACTAGGGCTGCCACCGCTATTTGCATCAGCTGTGTCCGGCAAGGTCATTGTTATTGAACAAGCTGTATCAGATGTCGGTGTCAAATTAAGAATCATTCTTTGAGGAACATTTTTAATCTTCTCAACCTTGTCAGCGCAGCCTTCTTCTTTCGTTGTTCCTGCAAAAATGTCATCAGGAACAGTTATTGTTGCCGGCAAATCAAAGTCCACTATGGTAAATGTTCCGTTCCAAGTTCCTGCAAGATCGCTTAACAATGGAATATCGGTGTTGAGCGTTAGATATGCGTAGGCTCCGGTATCATTTCTGGTAACCTTTACCATTACAGATTTGTCAACCGCATTAATCGCCCACGTCTTTATCCCGATTGAAGTTATATGTTCTGTAGTGTTGCCTCTGGTAAGCGAATGCTGTCCGGTTATGTCAAGAACAAGATCTGTCCCTTTATCACCTATTGCCGGGATGGTTGCCGTAAGAGTAAAGTCATTCGGACCGCCCTTTGCGGAAAATTCAATTGTTGACATCTTAATAAGAAAATCTTTGTCGAGGAGAGGAAGTCCTTTTTCTGCCCTTACCTTATTTATTACCGTGAAGACAACATCATCAACTCTTAAAATTCCACCGCCGATTGCGATTGGAATCATTTGATCGCTGCTTCCGTTCTTTACAGATTTTGCAGCAGACCCTTTAAGTAGATTTTTTATTTGTGCGGCTGTTAAATTTGGGTCAATAGATTTCATCAGAGCAATTGTGCCGGCTACCATAGGAGTAGCAAAACTTGTTCCGCTTGCCATTATAGTTTTGCCGTTGTCATCTGTTGCCATCGGAATATCAACGCCCGGAGCCGCAATTGTTACTTCGCCTTTTCCTCTGGTGAAGTTAGAAAAGTTTGCACGATTACCATCGGCATTTGTTGCTCCAACGGTTACAACATTAGAAAGATTCAGGCCGCCGGGATAATAATTCTCGCCGTCTAGTTCGCCTTTTGTTCCGCTGTTGTTACCTTCGTTTCCGGCAGCAGCAACAAAAACTACTTCGGGATGATCCTTGGCCATTTTTTCAAAAAACTTTTTGTATATTTGAGATGCCTTCTTTTCACTGTTACTTGGGTGATCAGGACCAAATGAACAGTTGATGACAGTGTTTCCGTCTGCAACAAGTTTTTCAAGTTTTAAAAGAGTGTTATGATAAAATGTTCCATCGCTGAAAGTAACCTTTGTCGGATCATTAGGATCCGGAATAGCAGGCGTTGTATACTCTTTGCCTGTATAAATATTGCTTACATTTATTTGAAGATTTTCACCCATAATTGATGCAACGCCTGTGACTCCGCCGTTGTCGCCGTTGGCAG
>JANYKE010000002.1 GCA_025361685.1 Eubacteriales bacterium
TGGAAGGACCTTATTTTTCATATGAACAGCGTGGAGCATTTGATCCTTCGGCACTTCGCGACCCGGACCCTGAAGAATATGAGGAGATACTAAGTCTGACTCCATACATTTTAAGGTGGTCTATTGCTTGCGAACTGTCGGGTGCATTGGAGCTTGGAAGAAAATTGTTTGATATGGGTATTACGGTTAGCGTTGGACACTCGGCTGCCACTTGCCGCGCGAGTGGCGTTTGTGGAGGGTGAGTCATGTTTCGCAGGTTCAATTTCGACAGCGGACAGGCTGATTAGAACAATGACAAATATTGCCGATGTTGATTTAGTAAATGCTGTCAGAATGGCTTCGCTGACACCGGCTCGCATGCTTGGAATTATGGCCGCATAGGAAGCATAGCAAGAGGCAAGGTCGCTGACTTAATTATTTTTGATAAAGACATCCATGTAAGTCAAGTCATGCTTGACGGAGAAACTGCTTGGCGCGAATAGTTGCAAAGCAGTCAATATGATTATTGGTATTGGTGAGATAAACTATAAATAAAAGTTATAACCCTATTTTTTTTAGAAATTCACTTTCTGCTTTGGCAGGTTTTTGTGCTGAGGCGATTTTTCTGAAAAGGCCGACAAACGGTTTTTTTCTACTTGTTATAAGGTCTAAGATTCGGATTATCCAATAGAAAGGGAGAAACAATTTATTTTTCTTGAGAACCGGATATTTTTGTGAAAGTGTTTCTGCGGAAGGGAAAATAAGTTGGAACCAACTTCTTAGCTTACCGTGTCTTTTATCATTCCTAAAAATTATCGAGTATGTGTTTCGGTCAATAAACCCAAAGGTTCCATGTTGCAGAATATACATTTCAAATTCACCAATTGTTTCACCGGTGACTTTAACTACATTTGTATTTGCAAGGGGACAGGATATGCCGAACCATTTTTCAATCAAAGAAAATAAATACGCGCAGGGTATTGTAAGATTTTGCTTTTCAATTAATTCGCGAATTGCAGAAAAATCAAGTTCATCCTTAAAATGATTACTTAAAACGGCCATGTCAAGAACTGTTCTGACGCCACATCCAAATTTGGATAGGTGCTTAAGCAAATGATGCAGAGTAAAAATAAATTCGTATTGAGGATTTAATGTATATGAGAATTTATCATTTTTGTCAACAGATGAATTATCCCATAGAGTTGCTGTCATATCCGCAACAGGATTTAGCCTGTGAGGAAACTCTGAATTGATGTTCGAATGCATTTCCAGATGTATGTTATCCTTGTGAAAGCAGTGCACATTGTCATAAAAGCAATGTTTCTTGTAACCAAGATCGAAAATTGCACTATCAACTAACTCATATAAGCTATTAATATTTCGGGTATCATCACCTGACAAATTAACAAGAATATCAAGATCGCCCATTGTGCGCAGCTCCGGTGAAGGATAAAGCCGCTTTGCAAAAATACCTTTCAATGGCAAGTGATCAATTCCTGCTTTAGAAAGAGCACTTGAAAGTTCATTGTATGCATAGTCTTGTTGTGAAGAAATGATATAAGTAGATAGCAATTCTTTTGTTTGCTTTTCATATACTGAAGAAAGAATATCGGCAGGATATAGTTTTTGCATTTCCGAAAAAAGCGTGCCGCTCATAGAATGCTGACCGGCCAATTCAAAAAGCGCGGACAAATCTATATCTGATAAATCAGCAATATCTGTATCTGCCGGGATTGGTTTATTAAAAATTGAATGTGCAATCACATCAATAAATAACTGCTCGCATTTATTCATTATCCGATGTCTCCGAATTTGATATCTCTGATAAAATATTTTTTGCGGCGGGATCGCTATCAAGATTTATTATCTTATCGCAATGAGAAAGAGTTGTTTTTTTATGTGAGACGATAATGCATGTGCGCGCAAGTCCCTTTAGATTGTCCATCAATATATTTTCGGTTGTCTCGTCAAGTGCCGATGTACATTCGTCCAAAAGCAGAATCGGGGCTCCGCTTGCAACAGCACGCGCAATAACAACACGCTGCAGTTGACCTTCCGAAAGTCCGATGCCGCGCTCTCCGATAACGGTATTGATTCCTGCATCCAAATCGCGGACCATATCCGACAGAACACAGATCTTCAACACCTTCGCAATTTCATCGTCACTAATATCAGGCGCCGCAAACGCAATATTCTCACGAAGCGTTCCTGAAAATATAAAGTGACCCTGAGGAACAAATGCAAATGCGCTGCGAGTCTCGGAATTAACCGGAAAAGAAGTGCTGCCGCCGGATGTCTTAGTCTCGAGAGTCATTGTTCCGCTGTCCTGCCCATATAAGCCGAGAAGAAGCTTGAACAAAGTGGTTTTGCCGGCACCTGAAGAACCACGGATACCTATGATGTCGCCTCTGTTAACGGTAAGACTGAAATTGTTAACGACGATGCGAACAACAGAATTTTCTGCCAGGCTATCATAAGAAAAAGCAATATTATCAATAACAAGCCGCGAAAAATCACTGACTTCTTTAATGGCTAATGATTTTCCTTCTTCAGGCAGATCTTCTATTTCCATTAGTCGCTCGGCAGAGGCAAGAACCGAATAATAAACCGAAGAAAAACCTGACATGCTTCGTATCGGCAGCTGCACCTGGTTGATGAGCTGCAAGAAAGCAGTTAAGGTTCCAAAGGTGATTGCATGTGACGAAATTGCAAATGCGCCCCACAGCAAAGCAACATAGTAGCTTGCCGAAAACATAATATAGGTGACCATATTGGCAATATTTGTAAAGAAATTACGGCGGACTTTCAGGTGCAAAAAATCACTTTGCAATTTGTTGCTGCGCATTTTTACTGTATCACCGGCATTAAAAGCTTTGACGGCCATAAGATTCTCCAGAACTTCGGAAAAATACGATCTGACTTTACCATCTGACTCTTGGCATGTCTTATGCAGACGCTTCATTATCGGCCCGAAAAATCTGCGCACAATAAACAGGATTACACCCGCAGAAAGAAGGACCAGAGCAAAAATAGGTGATATAAACACCATAACCCCAACTGCCGCAACCAATCTGACGAACAAGGATATCGTGCTCGGAATCGAAGTCACAACACCATTAACAATTATGGTAACATCACTTACAAGACGATTCAGAAGATCTCCGGAATGATAGTTGACAACAGTATGATATTGGCGGCTTAATATGGTTCGAAGCAAATGGTTTTTGAGTGAGATGTCCAGCCGGCCTGTAAATCGCACATTTAGGTTGGAAAATAGAATATTAAGAATAACTTGAAAAGCAAGTAGCCCAAGCAGCAAACCGCCTGAGAACCAGATATCTCCGGGCACCGCGCCTGTTGCTATATCCAAAACTTGTTTGGATATCAGTGCAAATCCGATGTAGGATAAAGAAACAATTGAACTTACCAATGATATGAAAGCTATTGCCAACCACAGCTTGCCGGTGCGTTTGGTAACCCAAAGCAGAGAAGCTTTGTTGCCGCCTTGGCGTCCTGAAATATGTTTCTTGGTGTTTGTGCTTTTCTTGGCCATTAATACTATTCTCCAAATACGTTTTAGTGTTTATTAATAGTGAAATAGTGTTTGCTAAATATGTAATAGCATTTATTTTTTAATCAAACTTAACACTTTCTTGATCCTGCTTGTAAGTGCAAATATATATCCTCTGAATGGTCGTGCAATTATCCATAATTGTGAGTATATTTTATAAGTTAGGCTGTTGATGTCAATTGACTTTCCGTTTCGAGTAAAGCCTATGGCGCGAGCGAGTATTTGATTAGGCAGGATGCCGGACTCAAGATCCACTTGACCATCACCACACACAGTATACTCTCCGTCTTTAAATTTAACAATACGGTGCAGAACGAAAACTCCGGTTTTGCGCTTGTAGAAAATTACATCGCCTCGTTTGTATTCATCAATCCTGCGCTCTAATTCCGCTTGGTCACGCTCATGAAAAAGAAGAGGACGCATACTTGTTCCGGTGATAGTAAATGTTACCGTGCCACCGGCACTAAGAGTATCTTCCATCACATTTTCCATGTCGGCCAGGTGAACCTTTTCACTCATCCAAAATCCTCGCATCATTAAGATTCTTGATAAAAGCTGCGACATCACAAGATGCATCTGCCTCGTCAACATCATATTCCGCCCGAAGAGCAATTGTCAGATCCTCCATTGTTGCACCGTCACCCGTTGAAAGCAGATTCCATAGCAGAATGCCACTGTCGTTAACAGTAATCATAGCATTAAAATTCAGACTGGCACTGCCCACCGGAACTGCAAGGAACTTGCCTCCGACTTCCTTCAAAACATATCCTTCTTTAATCTTATAACTTTTATTCATGATCCAAAAACCTCATCTTCATCCAATATTTTTTTTATCTCATAAACGGCTCCCTCATCGGGTGTGCATTTAAGCAGATACGCCGGAACCGTTTCGATAAGTTTTGCAGAAATAGAAAGATTATTTTCACCAACCACAGAGTCGTAATAAGGCCGAAAAGTATTGTTGACAAGAAAGTAGTAAGCCTTATCCCCGGAAAGCCTGTGAGCGCTATTCTCGTGCGCCCTGGATAGGAATACCAACGCGGCGAGCGGTGCACAAACATTGTGATTGATATCTGTTTTGCCACTCCAGGGATTGCCATATGTCAGGGCGCGGCCGCCGCTCAAAACGATGGATGGTTTGTCATCATTGATATACTCAACATCATCGGCAAAACATTTTTTCCAGAGGGATGCATGTGTCGACTTGCCGGTTCCGCAAATCGCAGAAAAGCACAGACCTTGACCCTTATAGCTTATTGCAGAACTGTGAAGTATAATCCCGTCAAGAAATGAGAGGCGATTGTTGAAGGCCTCACATGTTGCAATATACTCGCGCTCGGTAAAAGTAAAAGGCCCTGCGGAACTTTCACGAAGCTCTATCAGGACATCACTATAATCTTCAGTTGAATAAACCTTTCGATTTGAAGAATAAAATATTCTTGAATAATATTCGCCGGAAATGTTGAACAAAGAACTGTCCTTGTAACACTTAACCGGAACACCTTCGGGTTTGGTAAGTTCATTGTTAAGAACAGAAGTCAATTTCATATGAGGCGCACCGGAAAAGTCACAGAGATATTCTGCCAGACGCATATCGAAAAATGCTTCATCTATGCAAGTGAAATCAATGGTTACACCTGAAATGCTTACCTTCATAATACCTCCTGTTCAATATATGAAAAAGCAATTTTTGCTGTCTCATGTGCCTTTATAACTGCATCTCTGCTTCCGGCTGCCAATTCGTTCACATAGACATCTCTGTTAGCCATGATTGTATCGACAAAGCCTGTTATTTTATCTGCGCTGACATCAGACACATCCAGGTGAAATTTTTGACCAACAAAATCCATAAAACCTTCAATCTTAGGATCGTAGGAAATACCAATAAGCGGCGCGGCAGTTTTTGAAGCATATATTAGAGTGTGCAGCCTCATACCGATAATAAATTTTGAATATTTTACGATTCCAAGAACATCCTCAACATCATAATTGTCTTTTATCATTACACTTTTACCGCTCATTTTAAACATGATTCGACGCAGTATATCAGTGTCAGTGTTTTTTTGCATTGGAAGAAAGACCGGAATTAAAGAATATTTATTATATATGTATTCACAAGCTGACACGACTTCATCAATAAAATTCTTTTTAAGATATTTCCAATTACGAACCGAAACAACAAAATAACTTTTGTTAGGAGCAAGACCCTCTTGCTTTAGTATGTCGGTTACACGTAATTCAGGAGAAGCATCTAAAGTATATGCAGGATCAGCAGTAATTATTATGCGCTGCTCATCTATTCCAAGCTTAACCAGCTCGTCACGCGAAATTTCATCCCGCAATGTTATGCAATCGACTCGATTAACAACAGAATATACCTTAGCTCGATTTTTCCTGTAAAAAATCGGACCTATTCCGTTGGCATACAACATGACCTTGGCTTTGTTGTAAAGTGCTAATCTGATTATTGTCAAATAATATATTATTGACTTTGTACTTGTGACATCCTGCATCAAACTTCCACCGCCGCTAATTAAAAGTTTGGTTCTTCGCAGAATAAAGAAAATCTTAATCAGGTTAAATCGATGAATGGATGAAACCTCGTGAAGTCTTCCAGTAAGGCGTGGAGTTGCGGAAAGAACAACAATATTGATTTTGGGAATCAATTTCTTTAAATCACTGATTGTCGCTTTTAACAGTGCCTCATCACCACTGTTTTTGTATCCATAGTAACCGGAAATGACAACATCAATATCGCGTTTTGAATCAGCCATTGTACACCTCCAATGCATCATCAGCCATACGTTCAACCGAGTAGTTCGTCTTAACGGTTTCGCGGCCGAATCTGCCAAGTCGCTTAAGTTCATTATCACTGCATTCAGTTAGTAAATAAAGCAAATCTGCCATTAGTCTGTCCCGAGTGGGAAGGACACAATCACGACAACAGAAATTGCCGGCGATTGCCTGGTCGAGAACATTGCAGTCAAAGATGCCTAAGTAGCCACTGTTACCACCGACAATTGTAGGGCGTTCACATGCCATAGCTTCAAGTGCGGAGCGGGAGAGACCCACAAAAATATCACCCATTGCCGCCCATTTATTAATATCTGTCCTAGGACCAATCATCTTGATAACGCTTTTGCCCAATTCCAAATTAACACGTTCGGCCTCTGCATTAACTCTGTTAAATTCATTGCCGCCTCCAACAATAACTACTTCCAGATTCTGAAAATGAGCATACAAATCTTTTGTAGCTGAAATCAATTGGTGTGCAGCTAAACTGCTGGCATGATCTATACGGCTTACGTGAACTATCCTCCGAACCGAACTTAGCGAATCAGCGCCGGCATTGCGTCTTGCCAATCCGGACTCAGCAGCCACATCAGACCAATCTGTTGAGGCTATAAACTTGTCAGTATCAATACCGTTAATTGTGAGCCGAACATTTGCAACATTCGGTGAATAAAATTTTACGAGATACGCATTTATATCCTCACTGACAGCAAGTGTTGCTTCACCCCAATCGGTAAGCAGTCTGTAAGGAAATTTTGGATTAAAGACTCCATGTGCCGTCGTGACAAACCTAAAAAAGAGTTTCTTGTGAAGTTGACCGCAAATGAAAGAAGGAATACGTGCATGCCCATGGACAACGTCGATATGATTTTCAATGATGGCACGCTTAAGAAGTGTATATGACACAATAAAGTTGATTATGTTCTTATTGTGAAGCGGTACCTTAATATGAGTTACACCCGCTTCATCCAGTTCCTTAACATAAACGCCGCCGTTGGAGGCGACAAAAACTTTGACTCCACGTCTGGCA
>JANYKE010000045.1 GCA_025361685.1 Eubacteriales bacterium
TTGCTTTTCATCAAATTTCTGTGGATCGTAACTTTGATCAACATTAACATTTGTAAGAACCTCAACAATATTTCTACTTTGGTATACGTCAAGAAATCGAATGTCGAAATCTCTCGATCTGTAGCTACCTAAATATCCGATGAAATATAGGTATTTGTCAAAATCCTCCGGAGCAATTACAGGCGCAACAATTTTTCCATCTAGCTTCCCCTCCAAATTTTTAGGATAATCTGCATATTCACCTGAATTGGAAATAGCAAGAAATTTCGCATACAAAACAGCAACGTCAGCTGACTTTCCTCTCAAAACTACTTCACGTATATCCGATACAAATTCATTTTTTGATGTTGAATACCACTCATAATCAAGAAAGTATGCTTTGTTATTCTGATATACCGTGAATGCAGAAACCGCTATCAACAAAACAGCTAGTACAATTGTAAGAATATCGATATTTCTAATCTTTTTCACTTAGATTTTAACCATCCTTTTGATTTTGCTAAATCAGTAATAATTTGAATCTGCCTTTTTATTATAAGGCATTAAGAATAAACTAACAATGATTTTTGCAGCTTTTTCAGATATTTTGCAAATATTATTTACAACTAAGCCACCAATGTGATAAGATGTAGCTGTTTTGCCGAATAGTGTAATGGTAGCACAGGTGCCTCTGGAGCATCTTGTGAGGGTTCAAGTCCTTCTTCGGCAGCCATACTAAAAAGCATTTCATAATAAGAAATGCTTTTTTAGATAAATCATGATTACATTTTTTTGAAAAGGTGAAAGCGATGGATTTCTCACCCCAAATAAAGTCATCAATAGCTGATATCATTAAGCTAATTCAAGGCGCAGTGCAAATTAACAGCGTTGAGGATATTTCGCTACCCGGAAAGCCATTTGGTAACGGCTCTGCTGTCGCATTGCAATATTTTCTTGATGCATCTGATTGCATGGGTTTTACAAGTGAAAACTTTGACAACTATGCAGGTCACATCGACCTTGATATTGGGGCATCCGAAACGGTTGGAATTCTCTGTCATGTTGATGTCGTTCCAGCCGGTGATGGCTGGATATGTAATCCCTACTCAGGCGAAATAATTAATGAAAGAATATATGGTCGTGGAACGATTGACAACAAAGGTCCCGCCGTAGTCTGCCTTTATGCAATGAAAATACTAAAGGATATGAAACTTCCTTTAAAGCGAAACATTCGGATGATACTTGGGACAAATGAAGAAACCGGCTGGGGCTGCATGAATTACTATTTCAGTGTCCTCAATATGCCACAACCTGATTTTGGATTTGCTCCGGATTCATACTTTCCTGTAACATATGCAGAAAAAGGTGTTTTGAGATATTTATTGAAGAAAACTTTTTCTTCTGCAATTTCGATAAAAGGTGGCAGCACGTTTAATTCTGTTCCGGATTTCGCATCAATTACAATTGACGCTAAATATTTTCATTCATTAAAAAACTCTATTGCAAGTCTTTCTTCTGAAACCGGATGTGCATTTAATTTGAAAAAACAAGATGAAGGGTTACTTGTTGAAGTTGCAGGAATTGCTGCGCATGCCGCATATCTTGAAGATGGAAAAAATGCTATTTCTGCTTTAATGCTTGCACTTTCAACTTTGGAACTTGAAGGTGACATAAAGGTGCTTTCTGATTTTTATAATCAATATATTGGCATGTGCATTCATGGTGAAAAGCTTGGAATATTTTCCAAGGATGATGAATCAGGAATGCTTTCCTGCAATATTGGAAAAATATATTTTGAAGAAAACGCTCTTTATATTTGTATCGACAACCGTGTACCTGTAACCCTCGATCCCAACGATACAATGTCGAAGCTGGAATCAAGGCTTCATGATAGCGGATTTGAGATTGAATATCTTGAGATTAAGGAACCATCATATGTTTCAAGAGACAGTTTTCTTGTTCAAACATTACTGGATGCGTATCGACGTGTTACAGGTGACTTTGAGGCAATGCCCACAACATCCGGAGGGGGTACTTACGCGAGGGTAATGAATGATTGTGTTGCTTTCGGCAGCCTTCTTAAAGACCAGCCTGATTTAATGCACTCAAAGGACGAATACATTGAGATAAGTAAGATTGATGAGTGGCTTGCAATATATTTAGAGGCAATATACAGGCTTGCAACATAGTAAAACAAATGATAGTATTTGGAAGAGGTGGAAATGTTGCTTTTTGGTTTTGCTATAATTTTTAATTTTATCGGTTTTGGGTTGACGCTTTTTTTTCTTGCAATTATTATCAAAGAATATTTGGATTCAAATTCACTTGATACCCATAATTTAATTTGCTTAGGTTCTAGCATTGTCGTAATTGTTTTGTCTGTAATATTACTCAATTCGCCTTTTGCAAAAGTTAATTTCGACAATTTCTTACCGCAATTATTTCCAGCAGCCTCGCCTTCTCCTACGCCAAATTCATACAACAATACAGATAACCTAAATTTACCAAACAATTTGCCGGCCAATTCGCCAAAAAATAATAATACTGATTCTGTTGTCGGCACCTTTACCCCTACTCACACAATTCCGCCTGAAGTAATATATTCGCTAACCCAAAAAAATATAAGTATCATTGCTCTTACGACACCTGTCTTGCGCGACTCATATGTCAGTTTAACAGCAAAAGTATTTCCCAATAATGAATATGCGATTAATTTTTATTATCCGTATATTATCCCTGATTTAGGAGCCATTGATGATTCGATTGATAATGGTGAAAATGTTGAGGGCGCTCAATCCTCGCCTTCTCCAACAGCAACACCAAAACCAATTTCTGTAATTCCTGACGGTCTTGGCAAAAAGACTTCAAATGCTGACGGCCTTATAACTTGGGAGTGGTATATCAGCAATAAATTTATGCCCGGAAAATATCCTATAATAGTATCTGATTCTAAAAACTATGATGTTGTATGGCTTGAAATAAAGTAGTCAAGTATTGACATGTCAACGATTTGTTATTATAATACGATTTGTGCCTCATATTATATGCACCATTAGCTCAGATGGTAGAGCAACTGACTCTTAATCAGTTGGCCCAGGGTTCGAGTCCCTGATGGTGTACCACCATTCCTTACTCCCGCACGGATACGCAATGCACAATAATTTTAGCGCACATCGCTACAGGGACAATTTGAAGGAGTCATCCAATGCACATTACAATTACAGGAAATCTTGGCAGCGGCAAATCAACTGTTGCCAAAATTCTTTCAGAAAAATATGGATTCGAACTCTACTCTACAGGTAAGTTTCAACGTGAGATTGCTGAAAAAATGGGTCTTAGTACTCTTGAAATGAATAAACTAATGTTAAAAGATAACACCTATGATTTTATGATTGACGAAGCTGTTACAAAGACCGCCAAGAACAATCCGAATAAGGACATATTGTTTGACTCCCGCCTTGCGTGGTATTTTGTTCCAAACTCATTCAAAGTTTTTGTTACGGTTGATTCCACAATCGCCGCATCGCGTGTCATGAACGATTCGCGCGGAAATGTTGAAAAATATAATAGTGTAAGTGAGGCAAGAACGCTTTTGAAGGCGCGTGCCGAAGCAGAAACAAATCGCTACAAAAAAATATATGGTATTGATTATTTTGATTTTTCAAACTATGATTTTATATGTAACAGCAACAATACCCCGGCGCTTATTCTTGCAGAAGAAATTTATGAAAATGCAAAAAAACATTTTGAACCTGAACAATAATTTTGTCTATTCTGTTATAAACTTTGAACTATCTCTTTGAATGTGTGACCTCGTTCTTCAAAATTCTTAAATAAATCAAAACTTGTACTTGCCGGAGATAAAACAACATTATCTCCGTATTGTGCGCTCTTATATGCCCGCGTGACAGCTTCCTCATAGGTGGTGCAATGAATTATCGAAATCGCATCAGTCTCGCCAATCTTGTCTATATAATCTCTGTAGGCCTTCTCTATAACCATTGAGGTGTCCCCTATTAACACTAAAACTTTTGCTTTATTAAATATTGTTTCTCCAATTGAATCATATGGGATACCCTTGTCTTTACCACCTGCAATCAAAACTACTTTATCACTAAATGAATTCAATGTGGCCTTTGTACGATCCGGACTGCTTGCAATAGAGTCATTGAAAAATGATACTCCGTTTATCATTCTAACCAATTCGTTCCTGTGTTCAACACCTTCAAAAGTTTTCATAACATTTGTAACATTTTCAGGTTTGGCGTATCCATGCACGGCAGCAATTGCGGCCATGTAATTCTCAACGTTATGGTCTCCACTTATTCTTATCTGTTTTTTGCTGCCAAACGAAATTGAATTATCGGAACTGCCATCTGCATAATCAAATACTATTTCATAATCGTTCTTAATCAATACACAGCATATTCCATCAATATTATCTTCTTTTCGTGAAAACACTATAACTTCCCCATTAGCTTCGTCAATAAACCTTTTCGTATTGCTGTTATCATAATTCAGTACAAGGCGGCCGTCCTCATTCTGATATTTATAAATATTTTTTTTAGCGTCAGCATACTCTTCAAAGGACTTATGAACATCAAGATGATTTGGTGCAAGATTGGTAATAATTGCAATATCCGGGCTGACTTTCATTGTCTGCAATTGAAAACTGCTTAGTTCAACAACGATCATATCATTAGGAGAAATGCCATCAATTTTATCAAGAAGCGGTGTCCCGATATTCCCTCCGAGATAGCAGTTATGTCCTGCTTCCTTTAAAATCAGGTATACAATCGTCGATGTTGTTGTCTTACCATCGCTTCCCGTTATCCCGAATACTTTTGCAGGACACAGTTCCAAAAACAATTCCATCTCTGAAGTTAAAACCGTTCCTTTTTCAACTGCTCTCTGAAGCTCCGAAATATCATTTCGAATTACCGGAGTTTTAAAAATGTAATCAAACTCTCTTTTTCCAAGTTCTTCTAAATAATTGTGTCCGACAATACAAGAAACATTTTTATAAATTGACAGTGAATCAACCTCAACTTTTTTTTCTTTGTATTCTTTGCCATCAAATGCTGTAATATCCGCGTTAAGTTCGGCTAGATATTTTATCAAAGGAATATTGCTTATCCCCATGCCTAATACGGCCACTCTTTTGCCCTCAATATTTTTTTTGAACAAATCAAGTTTGTAATTCAAAAAAGTCTTACTCCTTCTCTAAATCTATGCTGGGAAAGTTTTTTAGACCAAT
>JANYKE010000047.1 GCA_025361685.1 Eubacteriales bacterium
TATTCCAAACGGCAACGAAAATCCAACAAATGTTATAGGAGGATAAATTCGCTTTGTTTCCATTTTCTGAAATCATCAAACCGACCTTGACAATATTGTTGATTTTAACATGTTTAGTTACGGATATAAAAACAGCCACAATAAAAAACTATATATGCATAATATTTGCTGTTTTCGGTCTACTACTCAACATATTTAACCCCTTTGATTCAATGATTGGAGTCATCATTCCTATCGCCCTATTATATATCATGTTTAGATTCAATGTTCTTGGCGGAGGCGACATTAAGCTGTTTGCCGCGATTGGTGCAATTAATGGTTCAGCATATGTTTTTGCTTGCATGCTCTATTCATTTGTATTTGGAGGTGTTATCGGCCTAATATACTTTGTTGTAAAAAAGTTTCGCAAGCATGATTTAAAAATTCGTAACATAAAAATTATTTTTACTCCTGCAATTCTCTTAGGTGCAATCTACGGATATGTATGCGGGTTTCAAATATTCTAGAAAGGAATAGCAATATGATAATTAAAGATGATCCCCAAAAAAACCGCATTTCAATATGCTTCCCTGATCCCGAAGACTTTATTTCATATTATCCTGAAATGCTTATTCAGAACTCGCTTCCGTATTTTCTTCAGCTTTCTTTATACACTGAAGATAATATTCCAAATTTGTTTTATGAAAAGCGTGGTGTTTCACTCGATGAAATGATTGAAAACAATCAATGCAAAAAAGGAAGCGCAGTAATGGACTTCTTGTTAAGTGAACTTGAATTGTTGAAAAATGATTTGTCGAGATATCTGATTGCCGAAAAAACAATAATGTTCGAACCCAACTATATTTATTATGTTGCGGAAGATTCCAAATATCCTTTCAAGTTTATTTGTATCCCATCGAAAAAACTTTTGTCGGCACCGATGTCTCTTGATGCATCGCCAATACGCAAATTTATTGACTCCATCAACTATACTCCAAAAATCAAGGAAGACGCTATGACATTTGATCTGCCGAAATGGCCTGAACCAATCCCATCGTATACTGCGCCTGATAGCTCTGAAAAAGAAGAAGCGCCTGCAAGCAATTTCAAAAACAGCATTTACAATTCTGAAGTAAAAAAAATTGATTTGCAAACCAGATTACTCAACATTCCTCTGAAAGTTTGGCTTGCAATTACTGCTTGCCAAATGGCAATTCTTGCTTCGTATTTTTCTTTTGACATGATATCAGAAAATGTACTGATATTTGCTGAGATTGCTTGGCTTGTTATCATTTATTTGATGTATATCAAGTTTTCTAAAGCAATTCCTCTTCCTGAAAAAATTCCAAATTTAGGCACAGAAGCTCCAAACAATTTGCAAGAAACATATACTCCTCCATCCAATGAATTCTATTTCAGAGCGGTTATGCAGAATGGCAAGATGAATATTGAACCTGTTGTTTGTGAACAAACTGCCACCTCAAATTTTACTGTATCTGTTTCTCCTCCTTCGCAATCATTTTCCGGCAACGCACCCATATTAAAGATAAAACATAACCTCACGACTCAAATTATCAACTTAAACAGCGAACACACAATAATAACAACCAATTCATTTATTTCAAAAAATCCAAATTTCTTACCTGCTGAATATTCCTCAGCATCCGTCACAGCCATCACAGCATTTGATGATAAAGATGTTCTGATTGCTGTAACTCAAAAGAATTCATTGTATTTCATCGAAAATCTACTACGCAACAATAATATACTTCTAAATTCACGTCAAATTATAACCTTTGTGCGATACAATCTGAACAATGGCGATGAAATTACAATAGCAGGACTATACGCCTATTTTTCATACCAATGAATAGTGTGAAAACAGTTGACTCTGTGTCATTAATAAATTTGTGAAGATTGTTCGAAAAATTAAAAAATTGTTCACTATATCTTCATATTTGTATATTCCCATTAGGCTGTTGTTAATAAAAGCAAAGGAGCTGATGGATTTATATGTACATTATCAAAAACGCACTTAAAAGCATCGCCAGGAGCAAAGGTAGAAACATACTGATAGGAATAATTATTGTCGTTATTGCTATCTCAAGTTGTATCGCTCTCTCAATTAAAAATGCGGCAGATGCTTCAGCCGCACAGGGTCTTCAACAACTGAATGTCACAGCGACAATTTCTGTTGACAGACAAAAGTTAATGCAAGCAGCCCAAGGTCAAAGTCAGGCAGACATCAGAACGCAGATGCAAAAATATGAAGGCCTTTCTCTTACCGATATGCAGAAATACGCCGGCTCAAAATATGTAAAGAGTTTCAATTATACGTTGACAAGTTCAATGTCCAAAAGCGGCACTTTAACACCATTTACAACGACAGCAAGTTCTCCAAGCAGCACTCCTGCCCCTGCCAATTCAAATGCGTTTGCCGGCAATCGAACCGGAGCAGATACATTCAGATTTAGTGCCATGGGAGAGCAAGGTGATTTTTCTGTGACCGGAGCTAGTTCTGAGGCGGCGATGCCTGATTTCGTCAGCGGGACTTCACAAGTAACATCAGGGCAAATATTTGATTTTACTTCGGCGGATTATTCTTGCATCATCAGTAGTGATTTGGCAACCTTTAACAGTATTAAAATCGGCGATAAAATTACCTTGGCTAATCCAAATACATCAACTGAGATATATTGGTTTACTGTTGTTGGAATATATACTAACTCTGCCTCCACTCAAAGTACCAACGGTCCAAGATTTTCAGCTTCAATGGATCCTGCCAATCATATATATACGAGTTACAATTCACTTAAGTCAGTAACTACGACATCAGCAAGTGTTGCTACCGTTACAACTGATTCGACCACCGGACTTTCAAATACGACAGCACTGCGCGAACAAGTTAGCGGCAAATATGTTTTGCCGGACGCCGCCTCACTTGATTCATTTAAGGCAGATGCAAGTTCAATGGGGCTGGATCCAAATTACACCGTTACTTCACCGGATGTCACTACATATCAACATAGTTTAATTCCTCTAAAGAACTTAAGTGATTTTGCATCAACATTATTGCTAATTGTAATTCTGATTGGCGGAATAATTTTAATTGTGTTTAACATATTCAATATTCGCGAGAGAAAATTTGAGGTTGGCGTTCTCACAGCAATAGGAATGAAAAAAGGAAAAGTTGCAATGCAATTTGTTGTTGAACTATTCGTTGTAACTTTTATTTCCATAATTATTGGCACGTCAATTGGGGCAGTCGCCTCAGTTCCAACAGCCAATATGCTTCTTGCCAATCAAATAACTGCGCAACAAACGCAGTCTACTCAGCAAAATCAAAACTTTGGACGCCCACAGCAAGGTGGAAATCAGGGTGGTTTTCCGGGTGGTTTTAATGCAATTGCCGGCAACAATGCAAATGTAAGTTATGTGGATCAAATAAATGCAGTAATGGATCTATCAATATTGCTTCAACTGATAGGCTTGGGCATTTTATTGACACTGCTGTCAAGTGCCGCAGGAGTAATTTTTGCACTGCGATATGAACCGCTAAAAATCTTGGCCAATCGAGCATAAGGAATAAGGAGGAGAAAAAAATGAGTGTTCTAAAATTAGAAAATATAGGTTATTCATACGACAAAAAAACAAAGGTGCTAAGCGATGTTTCGTATGAGTTTGAAAAAGGCAAGATTTATGCAATTGTCGGAAAATCAGGTGCAGGTAAGACAACTCTTCTGTCTCTGATTTCCGGGTTGACTTCTCCACATGATGGCAAGATTTATTTTGAGGATAAGGATATTGCAAAAATAGATAAATATAATTATCGCAGCAAATTTGTAGGTGTTATTTTTCAAAGTTTTAATCTACTGCCACATTTAAATGCAGTTGAAAATGTTATTCTATCCATGGACGTTGCAAAAATGAAAATTAAGAATAAGCGTGAATATGCATTGGACATTTTGAAAAAAGTTGATCTGGATGGTGAAAAAGCGAAAAGGCGCATATTGAAACTCTCCGGCGGTGAGCAGCAGCGTGTTGCAATTGCACGAGCTCTGTCATACAACCCTGATATTATTCTTGCAGATGAGCCAACAGGTAATCTTGACGGTGTAACAAGCGAAGAAGTAATTTCGATATTCAGACGATTGGCAAATGAAGAAGATAAATGCATCATTATTGTTACGCATTCCCCTGAAGTTGCAAAAGCCGCAGACGCAGTTTACGAACTCACTGCAATTTAATTCTGCAGTTGAAAATATATTAATTTCTCATGCTATGAATGGGGGCAGGTATTCTGCCCCCTCTTTTTATAAAATCTGCGCTGGAGAATTTGTTTAGTTCCATCACCGGTCCTGAACCAAGCAATCCACCGAATTCGACTATGTCTCCAATTCCTTTACCTATTGCAGGAATTATTCTAACAGCAGTTGTCTTTCCATTTATCACGCCTATGGCTGACTCATCTGCAATAATCGCTGCAATAGTTTCTGCACTTGTATCTCCGGGCACGGCGATCATATCAAGACCAACAGAACATACGCACGTCATCGCTTCAAGCTTGTCAAATGAGAGTGCTCCACACTTTACTGCTTCAATCATCCCAATGTCTTCACTGACCGGAATGAAAGCACCGCTAAGTCCCCCAACAAAGGAGGATGCCATGGTGCCGCCTTTTTTTACTGCATCGTTTAGCATTGCAAGTGCGGCAGTAGTTCCATGTGTTCCGCACTTTTCAAGCCCCATCTCCTCCAAAATATATGCAACACTGTCGCCGGCAAATGGCGTGGGTGCAAGAGACAAATCAACAATACCGAATGGTACATTGAGTCTGCTTGATGCTTCACGTGCCACTAGCTGACCCATGCGTGTAATCTTGAATGCTGTCTTCTTAATTGTTTCTGCCAAAACTTCAAAATCAGCTCCCCTAACTTTTTCAATAGCCGCTTTAATTGCACCCGGACCGCTAACTCCAACATTTATAACGCATTCACCCTCACCCACACCGTGAAACGCTCCTGCCATAAAGGGATTATCCTCAACCGCATTTGCAAATACGACGAGTTTTGCACAAGCACTTCCATTTTCAGACGAACTCATTTCTGCTGTACTTTTTATTATTCTACCCATCAAGGAAACTGCATCCATATTTATTCCGGCTCTTGTCGTAGCAACATTTACTGAAGAACAAACTTTTTTTGTTGAACTAAGCGCTTCGGGTATAGAATTGACAAGTCTGGTATCTCCGACAGTAAATCCTTTGTGAACAAGCGCAGAAAATCCACCAATGAAATTTACGCCTGCGTTATCTGCAGCCTTATCGAGAGTCTCAGCAAATTTCACATAATTTTCTTCATCGCTACTCTCGGCAATCATCGAAATCGGTGAAACTGATATTCTTTTATTTATAATCGGAACGCCATATTCTTTTTCAATTTGATTGCCGACCTTCACAAGATTCTTGGCAAGAAAATTTATTTTGTCATAAATTTTTTGTCTGCATCTATCAGCATTTGAATCACAGCAATCTCGAAGAGATATTCCCATTGTAATAGTTCTTATGTCCAGCTTGTCTTGCTGAATCATCTTTATTGTCTCAATTACCTCATTTGTATTAATCATAATTTCCTCATTCCTTATCAAGTTTATATTCGATGCATTGATTTGAAAATATCTTCGTGCTGTATTCTGATGTCAAGTCCGATTTCCTTGCCGCACTTTTCCAAAAGCTCAGATAACTTTATAAATTCTACATTCATTTTTGCAACCTCTACGTACATTACCATTGTAAATAAATTGTCCATAGTTGTTTGAGAAATGTCGAGAATGTTTGCATTGCACTCACTTAGAATTTTGCTGATCGAGGATATGATTCCAACTTTATCCTCCCCAATTACTGTTACTACTGCTTTCATAATATTCTCCCCCTGATTATTTTTGCAAAAAAAATCAAATCATAGAATCTGATTTGATCTTTGTCTTTATTCATTTATCTTCATTATAAATTAGCATACCAAATAAGTCAATTTTCTCGGACTCATTTTAAAATATCAGTGATTCTTTTCATTGCTTCTATTATATTGTCCTTGTCGCCAAATGATGTTAAGCGGAAAAAGCCTTCCCCGTTGGCGCCGAATCCTGCGCCCGGTGTGCCCACAACGTTAGCTTTGGTAAGCAGCAAATCAAAAAACTCCCACGATGATAAACCGTTTGGACACTTAAGCCAGATGTATGGTGAATTTTTCCCACCGCTGTACCAAATCCCAAGTTTGCTAAGTGCATCAGAAATAATTTTTGCATTCTGCATATAATATGCAATTCCTTCTTTTGTCTGATTTTGGCCTTCTTCGGAAAATACTGCTTCTGCGCCGCGTTGAACGATATATGATACACCGTTAAACTTTGTTCCTTGACGACGACGCCACAATTTATTCAAGCCGACTTCATTTCTAACCAAGCTCTGTGGAACGATAGTGTATCCACAGCGAGTTCCGGTGAATCCTGCTGTCTTTGACAATGAGCAAAATTCAATTGCGCATTTCTTTGCACCCTCGATTTGGAAAATACTTGTTGGAAGATTATCATCACAAACATATGCTTCATACGCTGAATCAAAAAGAATTATTGCATCGATTGAATTGGCATAATCTACCCAAATCTTTAACTGCTCTTTATTGTACACTGCGCCGGTTGGATTATTGGGCGAACAAAGATAAACAATATCAAATTTCACATTTGTATCCGGCATTGGTAAAAAAGTATTTCCTATATTTCCATCAATGAAAGATGCTTCTCGGCCAACCATAATATTCGTGTCAGCATATACCGGATAAACCGGATCAGGAATCACTACTGCATTGTCTGCGCCAAAAATATCCAGTATATTTGCAGTATCACTTTTTGCTCCATCGCAAATAAATATTTCATTCTCATCAATACTAACACCTTTTTTTGCATAATATCCGGCTACAGAACTTTTCAAAAAGTCATAGCCTTGATTATCATCATATCCACGAAATGTTTTGGCATCGCCCATTTCGATTGCTGCGTTTTTCATAGCATCAACAACAACCGGTGCAAGTGGCAAAGTTACATCTCCGATACCTAGGCGAATAATATCTTTATCCGGATTGGCTGCCTTAAACTCTTTAACTTTGCGCGCAATTTCAGCAAATAAATAATTGTCTTTTAGGTTTAGATAGTTCTGATTGATGTTCATATTTTCCTCCTAAATTTTGTTAATTGCATTTTCGACAAATGCCGAGAATAGTGGGTGTGGCCTGTTTGGACGGCTTTTGAATTCCGGATGAAATTGAACTGCGACATAAAAATCATTTTTCGAAATTTCAATTGCTTCAACAAGCATTTTGTCCGGTGAAAGCCCGCATATCTTAAATCCTTTTTCTTCGAACTCTTCCCTGTATGCATTGTTGAATTCATATCTGTGTCTGTGACGCTCATCAATATGATTTGTCTTGTACGCTTTCTCCATTATTGTTCCTTCAACAATATCGCATGGATATGAGCCAAGTCTCATTGTTCCACCCTTGTACTTGATTTTTTGCTGTTCTTCCATGAGATCGATTACACTGTTACAGCCGTTCTCATCAAACTCGCTCGAATTGGCATCACTGAGATTGCAAACATTTCTGGCAAATTCAATAGATGCGATATGCATGCCAAGACAAATTCCAAAATATGGAATATTGTTTTCTCTTGCATATTGTGCTGCGACAATCATGCCTTCAATGCCTCTTTCGCCAAACCCACCCGGAATGAGAATTCCTTGTGCAGCTTTGAGTACATCACCAACATTTTCTTTCGTAATCTTTTCACTATCTGTCCACATTATTTCAACCTTCGTGCCATATTCATATCCGGCATGGCTGAGCGCTTCAATAATTGATAAGTATGCGTCGCATAATTTTGTATATTTGCCAACAATTGCTATTTTAACGGTTTTATCTCTCTTCTTTATTATATTAACCATATCTTCCCATGAAGACATGTCCGGTTTTGGAGCATCTATTTTTAGTTCTCTGCAAACAACCTCATCGAGGCCATTCTCGTGCAGCATCACCGGTGCTTCATAAAGACAAGATAATGTCAGATTAACAATAACGCAATCAGGTTTAACATTACAGAAAAGCGATATCTTAGATTTAATTCCGTCATCAAGTGGCTCATCTGCTCTGGCAATAATAATGTTTGGAGAAATACCGATTGAACGCAGTTCTTTAACCGAATGCTGTGTTGGTTTTGATTTGTGCTCATTCGATCCTCGTAAATACGGGACTAATGTTACATGGATAAACAAACAATTTTCAGTTCCCACATCCAGTGAAACCTGTCTGATTGCTTCTAAGAACGGCTGGCTCTCGATATCACCGATTGTCCCACCGATTTCAGTTATCAGAACATCGGCTTCGCTGTTCTTGGCGCTTGAATAGATAAAATCCTTTATCTCATTTGTAATGTGCGGGATAACCTGTACTGTTTCGCCAAGATATCCGCCGGCACGCTCACGAGTTAACACATTGAAATAAACCTTACCGGAAGTTAGATTGGAAAACTTCGTGAGGTTCTCATCAATGAATCGCTCGTAGTGTCCAAGATCAAGATCCGTCTCGGCTCCGTCATCGGTTACATAAACCTCACCATGTTGAAACGGGCTCATCGTGCCGGGATCAACATTCATGTACGGATCAAGCTTTTGTGCGGCAACCTTTAAACCGCGCAGCTTTAGCAGTCGGCCCAGAGAAGCTGCAGTAATGCCCTTACCAAGTCCTGAAACAACTCCGCCTGTTACAAAAATGTACTTTGTCATATCTCTATCACTCCTTCGAAAACTTTTGTACAGCCCCCTGTCATATATACGCATTCATCGGTATAATTTACAACAAGCTCGCCACCAAGCAAAATCACCTTAACATCCTCACCTTTATTACAGTAGCCATTTAATACAGCAGCAACAACCGCGGCACATGCGCCTGTTCCGCATGCAAGAGTCTCGCCGCTTCCGCGCTCCCAAACTCGCATCTTCAATGTCTTGCTATCAATTACTTTTATAAATTCTGTGTTAACTCTTTCAGGAAACAGCGGATCATTTTCAAACTTCGGTCCGAGTTTTTCCAAATCAAGCATATCAACTTCATCATAAAATAAAATCGCATGCGGATTTCCCATTGAAACACATGTAATATTATATTCTTTGTCATCAATAATGTACGGTGCATTTACAACCTGATCGCCTTTCATTTTTACAGGTATCTTTTCCGGATCAAGCTCTGCCTTACCCATGTTAACCTTGACTGATGACACAAGCCCATTTTGCGTGTTGAGAAACAGTTCCTTAATTCCGCTCAAAGTATCAATCGTCATTGTGGTCTTAGGAATAATTTTGTTATCATACAGATATTTTGCAACACACCTGATTGCATTGCCGCACATTTTGCCTTCACTTCCGTCCAAATTAAACATGCGCATTTTAGCATCAGCAATATCTGATTTGCAAATCAATACTACACCGTCGCCGCCAATGCTGAAGTGTCTGTCAGACAAAACAACTGATAATGATTCCGGATAATTAATTTCGTTTTCAAGGCAGTTAATATAAATATAATCATTGCCCGATCCTTGCATTTTCGTAAATTCTACTCTCATACGCTCACTCCTCATTTCATTAATATCAACCAGCTCAGTATTTATTTCACTATACCTGCTCAAAATACTATCTGCCAGTGCATTTGCAGTATCTAGCGAAGTAAGACAGGGTATTCCAAGTATACAAGCTCGTCTTCGGATTTTAACATCATCGTCTGCCGGATTGCGTCCTTTTTCTGAAGTTGAAATTATGTATGCGAGCTTGCCACTTTCAATAATTGTCATCGTGTTATTATCCGGGCTATCGTGAATTTTATTTAGCACAGAAACGTCAAATCCAGCGCTGCTGAGCACTTTTGCAGTACCTTCTGTTGCAAACAACGTAAAGCCGGCAATTGCAAATTTTTTAACAACTGCTGATATTTCCCCCTTGTCACTGTTCCGAACTGTAACAAGCACGCCTCCTCGCTTGCCCATCTTATATCCGGCTGCAACAAGTCCTTTATAAAGTGCCTCTTCAATATTCTTGCCTATTCCCAAAACCTCGCCTGTCGATTTCATCTCAGGCCCAAGGTGCGTATCAACATCAATAAGCTTTTCAAAAGAAAACACAGGAACCTTGACTGCGGTATATGGCGGTATTTTATATATTCCTGTTCCATAGCCGAACCCGCCAAGTTTTTCACCGATGCTTGCTCTTGTGGCAAGTTCACACATTGGCACACCTGTGACTTTACTTAAATATGGAACAGTTCGCGATGCTCGCGGATTAACCTCTATTACATATATTTCATTTTCAATAACAATGTATTGCAGATTTACCAATCCTTTGACATTTAATGCTAAACATATTTTTTTGGTCTCATCAAAAATTTCCTCTGCCAAGCAGTCTTCAATGTTAACCGATGGATATACCGCAATGCTGTCCCCCGAGTGAATACCTGTACGCTCGATGTGCTCCATTATTCCCGGAATCAAAACCTCTTGACCATCACATATTGCATCAACTTCAATTTCGCGCCCGCTCAAATATTTGTCTATAAGCACCGGATTGCTCTGCTTCTGTCTGAGAATAATTTCCATGTACTCTTTAATATCATTTACGGTAAATGCAATAATCATATTTTGACCGCCAAGCACGTATGATGGGCGCATCAAAACCGGATATCCTAAATCCTCCGCTGCCTTAACAGCCTCCTTTTCGGTCATAATGCTGTAGCCCTTTGGGCGCTTAAAGTTCAACTCTTCAAGAAGATTATCGAAGCGCTCTCTGTCTTCGCAAATGTCAATGCTTTCTGCAGATGTTCCTATAATGTTTACGCCATTTTCTGCAAGCTTTTGGGTAAGTTTAATCGCTGTCCCGCCTCCAAAAGCAACAATAACGCCAATCGGTTTTTCAATATTAATTACATTCATTACATCTTCGATGTTGAGCGGTTCGAAATATAATCTGTCGGCTGTGTCAAAGTCAGTTGATACAGTTTCTGGATTATTATTTATTACTATTACCTCATAGCCCATACTTTTCAGTGCCCACACGCAGTGAACGCAAGCATAGTCAAACTCAATTCCCTGACCGATTCTAATCGGACCTGAACCAAGAACAATAACGCGTTCCTTCGTGCTTTTTTCAACAAACTCGCCCGCCTCATCTTCGCCACCGTAAATTGCATAAAAATACGGAGTCTCTGCAGCAAACTCGCCGCCACATGTATCAACCATTTTATATATTGGCACGATAGGAGTGATATCTTTGCCGGATATTTGCTGCAATGCTGCATCGGTAAATCCAAGTTTCTTGCCTTCGTAATAATCAATGTCTTGTCCCTTGTTTTCAAAATCAGCGATGTTTTTTATCTTGTATAAAAACCAACGATCGACTTTTGTAATTTGGAATATCTCATCAATTTCTACTCCGCGCTTAATTGCTTCATACAACACAAACAAGCGCTCATCCGTCACGCGCGATAGCATTGCAACAATTTCTTTGTCAGTGCATCCTTTAAGCTTTTTCAAATTCAAAGTTTCCTGACCAATCTCCGCGCCTCGTACTGCCTTCATCAAGGCAAGTTCAAACGTATCGGCAATGCTCATAACCTCGCCTGTCGCTTTCATCTGTGTTCCCAGATCTCTCTTGGCATAGACGAATTTATCAAATGGCCATTTTGGAAATTTAACTGCGACATAATCAAGTGTCGGTTCAAATGCAGAATATGTTTTTCCGGTTACTGCATTGACAATTTCATCCAGCGTATATCCGATTGCGATTTTTGTTGCAATCTTGGCAATTGGATATCCTGTTGCTTTTGACGCAAGTGCCGATGATCTTGAAACACGAGGATTAACTTCAATAACTGCATATTCAAATGAATCCGGATGCAACGCAAACTGACAGTTACAGCCTCCTTCAACATCAAGTGCTGTAATAATATTCAATGCCGCCGAACGCAACATCTGATATTCTTTATCTGCGAGAGTTACGGCAGGTGCGATTACTATGCTGTCTCCGGTATGCACTCCGACAGGATCAAGGTTTTCCATTGAGCAGACAGAAATTACGTTTCCAATTTTATCTCTCATAACTTCAAACTCGATTTCTTTCCAACCGGATATGCAGCTTTCAACCAGAATCTGATGTATTGGTGAGAGTGCTAATCCGTTTGTTGCAATTTCTATTAGCTCGGATTCATTATCAACTATCCCTCCACCGGTTCCTCCAAGCGTAAATGCCGGACGTACGATTACCGGATATCCGTTACCATTTGCAAACTTAATTGTTGTTTCGATATCTGTTGCAATTGCTGACGGAACAACGGGCTGATTTATGGACTGCATCGTATCTTTGAAAATCTGTCTGTCCTCAGCCTTATCAATCGTCTCGGGTGATGAACCAAGCAAGCGTACGTTCATCTTATCAAGGAATCCATCCTTGGCCAGCTGCATGCACAGAGTAAGTCCTGTCTGCCCGCCAAGTCCTGACAGGATACTGTCCGGGCGTTCTTTTTCAATTATCCGTTCAATCGTAGTGAGCGTCAGCGGCTCTATATATATTTTATCCGCCATCGCATTATCTGTCATAATCGTTGCCGGATTAGAATTAACCAGCACAATTTCAATGCCGTCTGCCTTGAGTACTCGGCAAGCTTGCGTACCGGCATAGTCAAACTCTGCTGCTTGTCCGATAACAATTGGTCCTGAGCCTATAACAAGAACTTTCTTTATCGATTTGTCGAGCGGCATTTATTTTACCTCCATCGCGTTTATGAATTTATCAAACAAGAATGTCGTATCAAGAGGGCCGCCACAGGCCTCAGGGTGAAACTGTACCGAACATACCGGCACATTTTCATAAATGATTCCTTCGCATGTTTCATCATTAACATTTACAAACCACTCTTTTGCAATTTCTTTATCAATGCTGTCGGATACAACAGCATATCCATGATTCTGACTTGTAATGTAAGTTCTGCCTGTCAATAAATCCTTGGCCGGCTGATTGGCTCCTCTGTGTCCATACTTTAACTTCTCCGTTTTAAATCCTTGCGAAAGTGCCAGCAATTGATGCCCAAGGCAAATTCCGAATATTGGTATTCCAGATGAAAACAGTTTAGCCAAATTGCTGATTACCTCTGTGTTTTCTTCCGGGTCCCCCGGTCCGTTGGAAAGCATTATTCCATCCGGTGCAATCTTAATAATATCTTCTGCTGATGTATCGTGTGGCAGCACAGTAACACTGCATCCCCGCTTCATTAGCTCTCTTCCGATATTTTCCTTCAGCCCAAAATCCAGCAGTACAACTTTGAATTTGCCATCGTCATTATTTTCATATGAATTTTTTGTGGATACACTTTCAACTGCCTTAACAACTTTATAGTCCTTAATTTCATCAATATTTTCAAGCGAATTTGTCTTTGATATTTTGCCATTCATTACTCCGCTTTCGCGAATGATCTTTGTCAATGTGCGAGTATCAATGTCATACAGTCCGATAATATTTTGTTCTTTTAGAAACTTATCGATGTCGCCCTCGCTTCTAAAGTTTGAAGGTTCCTTGCACCATTCTCTGACAATGTATCCGCGTGCGGCAATTCTTTTGCTTTCGAAGTCAGGAGGTATTACGCCATAATTTCCAATCAATGGAAATGTTTGAGTAATTATCTGTCCGTAATAACTTTTGTCGGTAAGCGTCTCCAAATATCCGGTCATTCCGGTGGTGAATACTACCTCTCCGATAATCTCACCCTCTGCACCGAATGACTTGCCTTCAAATACAGTTCCGTTTTCAAGTACTAAATATGCCTTTTCCGACATTACTTATTCCTCCAAATTATTTTTTCTCTGCACGATAGTATTTCCGGTAAAACATTTTGTGCAAAACGATAATGAACTTTTGTTGCATGCCTTCTTAAGTCCTTCAATACTGATATATCCTAGACTGTCTGCGCCAATCTTTTCACATATCTTGGCAACATCCATTTTATTAGCAATTAACTTCTCTTCGTTGTCAATGTCTGTTCCATAATGACATGTGTATCGAAACGGCGGGGACGAAATTCGCATGTGTACTTCTTTTGCTCCTGCACTCTTGAGAAGCTTTACGATATTCGTACTTGTTGTTCCGCGAACAATGGAATCATCAACTAGGATTATTCTTTTGCCATCGATGTTAGCCTTAAGCGGATTTAGTTTAAGTCGCACTGCATTTTCCCTCTGCTTCTGTGTCGGATAAATGAAACTTCTTCCTATGTACCTGTTCTTAACGAATCCCGGCACAAGCGGAATTCCTATTTTGGCACTGTAGCCAAACGCCGCCTCAAGTCCGCTATCCGGAACGCCGCACACCACATCGGCCTCTATCGGATATTCTTCTGCAAGAACCGCGCCCATATTATATCTCGCTTCATAAACCGACAAGCCATCAATAATTGAATCCGGGCGGGCAAAATAAATATATTCGAATATGCAAAGTCCGCTGGCAGCATCCGTCTTTTCGATATGAATGCCTGAATAAGTAATCCTGCCATCTTCTATTACCATTACTTCACCTGCAGCAATATCACGAATAAACCTAAATCCGCAGCTGTCAAGCGCGCAACTCTCAGATGCAACAGCGATGCCGTCTTCATTTTCTCCGACACATAAAGGACGATATCCGCTCGCATCACGAACCGCAATCATTTTACCATTATCGCACATTACAATCAAGGTAAATGCACCTTCAAGCATTTGCACTGCATTTATAACTCCTTGAAGCGCATCATTGGCCTTAACTATATGAAAAGCGATGAGCGAAGAAATAACTTCACTATCGCTTGTCGCTTCAAATCGAACTCCATAAGTTTTTAATTTCTCTCTTATCTCTTTTGCGTTTGTAACATTTCCATTATGTACTGTCGCGATTCTTCCGGTCAAATATTCGGTGATGAACGGTCCCAAATTCATTTTTGTGTTGCTGCCGGTTGTTGAATATCTGTTATGACCGATTGCAACATTGCTGTCCGGAAGTTTTTCGAGAACTTTTGTTGTAAACACTTCACTCACAAGACCTATGTCCTTGTGGCAGATTATTTTATTGCCATCCACAACTGCAATACCGCAGCCCTCCTGCCCTCGGTGGTTCATCGCAAGTAATGCGTTGTATGTGATTCCTACTGCTTCAAAACTATTAATGTTTATCCCAAAGACTGCGCATTCTTCTTTAAGTTTATCGGTAATATTCATTTTAGTTTTCATAAGTTTTTAAAATCTCCTCTGCAACAGCTCTCTTTTTCATTCTCATATCCATTGCTTGTTTTTCAATGTATTTATGTGCTTCGGGTTCTGTCATGGAAAGATAAGATACCAAAATGCATTTTGCTCTGTCAACAATTCGGATGTCCTCTATCCGCTGCATCAGTCTCTTGTTCCCGGCTTGCATTATCTGCATTTTCTTATGCGCAACTTTTGTTAGCTTGAGCGCATTCCAGAACAGAAGATGACTTATCGGCTTTGAAATAGTTATGACCCCATAGTCCTCAACCTTGTCAGAAATCTCATCAAAAATCTCCGCCCTTACAACTAATATAACTTCGCTTATACCTTTTGTTGCTATGTTTATTGCAAGACTTTCTCCAAACTCATCAGGAAGCGGAGCGCTGACGATACATAAGTCGTAATCAGTTTTGATTAACAATCGCCTTGCCTCTCCCGCAGTAGGAACAGTAGTAATTTTATTGACATGCGCTTGTCCGAGTATTTCGGTAAAAACAGGAATGCTTTTTTCATTACTCGAAACAATTAATACACTATCCGTAAAATCCCCACCCTTCTATATTATACTATAATTTTAAATTATTATACACCCTCTTTTTCTTTATAATTGATGTATTTATCAAAAACTTCAGCACCAATGCACTGTTTTACAAACGTCGATTTTTTTGCAAGAGCAATCGCATCAGACAAGCTTGTCGGCAAACAAGTCAGTAAGTCGGTTATGCTCTCATCTGCGTTGTATAAGTCCAGATTAACTGCATCCGGCAATTCAAGTTTTCTTTTGACACCGTCAAGTCCAGCATTAATTATAAGTGTAAACGCAAGATAAGGATTAACGGCCGGATCAGGAGATCGAAGCTCCATACGAACTTTTTCGCCTTTGGCTGCAGGAATTCTAACAAGCTGCGAACGATTTTGATGAGACCATGAAACATATTTTGGTGCTTCACATGCGCCGAATCTTTCGTATGAATTGGGAATTGGATTTAGGAACGCTGTAATCTCAGGTGTTTTTTCGAGTATTCCTGCGATAAAACTCTCAGCATCCTTTGAATGAACTCCGCTCATATTCTCAAATATATTTACTCCATTCTGCGTGAGCGATAAGTTAACATGAAGGCCGTTTCCGCTTTTGTCAGGAAGAGGCTTTGGCATAAAAGATGCAAATAAACCATTGCTATCGGCAATGGTTTTAACAACTGTCTGAAAAGTCAATAGATTATCTGCACAAGCAAGCGCACCAGAGAATTGAAAATCAATTTCGTTCTGACCGGGGCCTTGCTCATGGTGAGAACTTTCAGGTTTGATTCCCATTTCTTCGAGACAAAGACATATCTCTCGTCTGACATTTTCCCCGTTATCAAGAGGTGAAATATCAAGATATCCGCCACTGTCAAGCGGGATATCTGTTGGTTCACCGCTAGCGTCCGTTTTGAAAAGATAGAATTCGCACTCGGCACCCACTTTGCAAACATAACCGCTTTCTTCATTCATTTTAAGTGCATTCTTTAAAATGCCGCGCGTATCACATGCAAATACTGTGCCGTCCGGATTTTTTATGTCACAATAAAATCTGACAACCCTGCCCTGCTGAGGTCTCCACG
>JANYKE010000062.1 GCA_025361685.1 Eubacteriales bacterium
CTGCTTTCTGATCATCTGACAAACCTGTTGTTGCGAGCACAATTGGTGTGGATGTTTCGGAGCAATATTTCATGAGTGACTCAAACGATGCAGGGTTTGAAAAATCAATTATTACATCGAACTCAGGAGTTGCAGCAATGTTTTTGAATACGGGATATGGATTGGTAATTGAGTCGTTGATGTCGACGCCGCTTACCACTTCTACTCCATCAAAATTAAGTGCAAGTCTTGATATGACTTGACCCATTTTTCCATTACAACCGTTTAATAATATTCTGGTCATTTCGTGCACCTCCTTTTTAGAGTAGCCCTAAATCCTGCAATGCTATTTTCAATTTGCCAACTGTTGGCTCTGTTGCATTTACCAGTGGCAGACGGCATTCTCCAACATCCATGCCGAGTAAATTCATAGCGGCTTTGAGCGGTATCGGGCTGACTTCTGCAAATATCGCTTTAACAAGTGGTGTGAGTCTTAGCTGCATTTCGCGGCTTGCAACTAAGTCTCCGTTGAAAAATAGTTCGCACATGTCGTGTGTCTGCTTTGGTACGATATTTGCCATGACAGAGATTACGCCTTTGCCTCCCATTGAAAGCATTGGCACTACGACTCCGTCTTCACCTGAATAAATTGAGAAGTCAGATCCGGTCTGGCAAATTATTTCTGCGACTTGTGTGAAGTTGCATTCTTTTATTGCGACGATGTTGTCAACCTTGGCAAGTTCACCGACAGTGCCGGGGTCTATGTTCATGTTGGTGCGCGACGGCACATTGTACAGGATCATCGGGACTTGGATACTGTTGGCTATTTTAGTGAAATGTGCGACTAGGCCGGGCTGTGTTGTCTTGTTGTAGTATGGTGAAACGCATAGGACAGCATCGGCGCCGACTTCGTTGGCATAGGTTGAGAGTCTGATTGCATGGCTGGTGTCGTTGACTCCTGTTCCGGCTATCACGGGTATCCTTCCGGCTATGGTGTCTACGGCAAATTTAATTGCGGCTTTGTGTTCGTCGTCAGTCATTGTTGATGATTCGCCTGTTGTGCCACAAATGACTATTGCGTCTGTGCTGTTAGCCACTTGGAACTCAAGGAGCTCTTCAAGTTTTGTATAGTTGATTCCGCTATCTGTAAATGGTGTGGCAATTGCTACGCCGCTTCCGCGGAAGATTTCATTTTTCATTGCCTGCATCTCCTTCTATTTTATTGTGCCGCGTGCGATAAGCACTTCGGCGATTTGTACTGCATTGGTTGCTGCGCCTTTTCTGATGTTGTCTGCTACAACCCAAAGGTTGAGTCCATTTTCTACGCTGCGGTCAGGTCTGATTCTTCCTACAAAAGTTTCGTCTTTTCCGGATGCGTTTATCGGCATCGGATAAATGTTATTTGCCACATCATCCTCGACAATGATGCCGGGTGCATCGGTGAGAATTTTTACTACGTCGGAAATTTCGAATGGTTTGCCGAGTTCAACATTTATTGATTCGCTGTGTGAGTTAAAAACCGGTACGCGGACGGTGGTTGCGGTTATGCGCAGATTGTCGTCGTGCATTATTTTTCTGGTCTCGTTTACCATTTTAATCTCTTCTTTAGTATAACCGTCTTCGCTGAATACATCAATATGTGGCAATACATTCTCTGCTATCGGGTATGGAAATTTTTCAGGTGCGATTCCTTTTATTCCATTTTCTAAATCCTTGTAGCCTTTCATTCCCGCTCCGGAGACTGCTTGGAACGTGGTATAAATAATTCGTTTTATTCCATATGCGTCATAGAGTGGTTTGAGTGCGACGACTGCTTGGATGGTTGAGCAGTTTGGATTGGCAATTATGCCTTTGTTCCATTCGACATCTTCGGGATTAACCTCGGGTACGACCAACGGAACTTCAGGGTCCATGCGCCAAGCACTGCTGTTGTCAATTACTATGCAGCCTTTTGCTGCTGCGATTGGCGAGAATATTTTGCTGGTCTCTCCGCCTGCTGAAAAGAGCGCTATGTCAATATGCTTATCAAATGAATTCTCGGTAAGCTCTTCAATAATATAATCTTGTCCCATGAATGTGATGGTCTTTCCGGCCGATCGGCTCGAAGCCATGAAATAGATGTTATCAATCGGAAGCTTGCGTTCTTCCAAGACCGTTCTCATCATATTCCCTACCATTCCGCTTGCTCCTACTACTGCGATGTTGTACTTTCTCATTGTTCATCATCCTTTCAAGTTGTGCTGTATTAAAATTTAAAAGCCGACTGAATGAGTCGGCTTCTATACTTTACAAGTGTATGCTTATGTTGTGCTTATGATGTAAAAGTAAAGATAGCGCTTCATCAAACCTGTCAGAGTTATGATGACAGTTACATTGCTCTTAACAATGTCCCCAGATTGACTGCTGTGCGGAGCAATCTTTCTTCGGCGTTTTCCCCTTTTGCAGTTTGTCTTTTGCTTCCGCTTACATCAAAACTGTTACTGTTGAAAAACGCACCTCTATCACATATTATTAAATTTGTGTTTAGTGTAACGCCTGTACTTGTATGTTTCATTGTTACATTATTTACTGATGTACTATTAAAATAAGATTGAGGTGACAAACCATTTAATTCAAGTGTACCTATACCCGAGTTATAAAATCCTGAGTTTGTA
>JANYKE010000071.1 GCA_025361685.1 Eubacteriales bacterium
CGATGGACTATTGACTGATGCGGTAGAAATTATGACCGATGCTTGCAAAGATGAATGTACAAAAAAATCGGGGAATTGCCTTAACAAAATTGAAGCAATGAAAATCATTGTTTCTGCTTCCGGTGGAAAAGGAATGTTGGGTGGTCAGGTTATTGACAAGCAATTCGAAGACGACGATATTTCGCCGGAAATACTGGAGACTATGCATAGGCTTAAGACCGGTTCTTTGATAAATGCGGCCGTTCTTGCAGCCGCAACTATTTGCAATCTTGATAATGAAACGAAAGAAGCACTTTCTCGTTTTGCAAGTGAGCTTGGATTAGCTTTTCAAATTAAAGATGATATGCTTGATGTTGAGGGTAACAGTGAGGCGATGGGAAAGACCGCCGGAAAAGATATAATTAACAATAAAAAAACATTTGTTGCAGAATTTGGAATTGAAAAAGCAAAAGTTCTTTTAGCCGAAGCATCTGATTCTGCAAACGCCTATATTAAAGGGCTTTCCAAGCATTTTCCGGGTGCTGATTTTGGTTTTTTAACTGAATTAACTTGCTATTTGACGTCAAGAGAACTATAATATATATGGGTATTTGAGCGGTGGTGCAGTATTCTAGTCATTGCTCTCCCATGTGAGGGCGGGCCTAAAAATCCGCCAAAGGGCACATCGATGAAGTTCCTGGTGACGGCTTATTACGCCCAGTTTTGGGTCGGTGCTGGGAGTTAAGGTTGTGGGGCGCATCTCAATGGCATGAGGTTTACGACCCCATTTCCGCGGAGACCTTTTATTGTGGTTTGGTACTTGATTGCCGGCTATGCCGGATAATTAGTATACAAGGCACGAAAGAGGATTAAACCTGTTTTGCGGTTCCTTTTGGAGTTGTGGACAGTGTAGCCTGTCTTGAGTGAATACGGAGGATGGATGATCAGATATGTATGCTTTGGCCGAAGTGTTCGTGTTATCGCATCCTGAAACTTTATTTGCAAAAGAGACTAGCATGAGAGCTGCGGTGCCAGGGAAAACCGCTAGACTGTTTTTAGTACTTATCTTCGGATGAATGCGAAGATGTTACAGGGATTGAAGTGTGGCCTAAGTGGCAATCAGGCCCAAATTCTGGCAACAGGTTTGCTTTGACTTTAATTGGAAACGGCCACAATGGTAACGTTGTGGCAGACAAAGGGGAAATCCTGCCTGACCTAAGCCGCAAAATTTACTTGTGACATTACCACCGATATTATACCCAAATTTATGAGAGGATTGAAATGAGCGTAGCAAAAAAATCAGATAACTATTCACAAGATAAGAAAAGAATAGTTTTGAAGTTTAATAGTCGATTTATAAAAAAAAGTGACAAGAGTTGGCTTGTTGCAATCACTATATTTTCATTTATAATATCGTGTATTTTATCAGTGGCTTTATCATATTTTTCTCAACGAATTGATGTAATATTCAGTATTGCAATTCTTGTTTTTATTATTTTCCTTAACATTATTTTTGATATTGTTGGAATTGCGGTTGCAGCCGCCGATGAGGAGCCTTTTCACTCTATGGCAGCAAGGAAAATTTTTGGAGCTAAAAGAGCAATTTGGGTTGTGAAGAACGCATCGAAAGTTTCTAACTTTTGCAATGATGTAATCGGAGATATTTGTGGAGTAATCAGTGGAATATTCGCATCATATATTGTGATTGTCCTTGTGACAAATTTAGAGGCCAATGAGTCGATTTTAGGTGTAATATTTTTTGGATTGGTTACCGCTTTTACCGTAGGAGGCAAGGCAGTAGGCAAAGATATTGCACTTGACAATAGCAATTACATTGTATATAAGTTTGCCAGAATACTAAATTTTATTACCGGCAAATAGCATTTATCCGAAGGAGATTGACTTGGAAAATATTCTGGAAAAAATAACAATGCCTGATGACCTAAAAAATCTTTCGTATAAGGAACTTGATTTGCTTTGTCAAGAATTGCGCACATTTGTTATTGAAAGCATTTCGAAAACGGGTGGGCATCTTGCTTCAAATCTTGGTGTTGTTGAGTTGACAGTCGCATTGCATCGTTGCTTTGACACTTCAACAGACCGAATTGTCTGGGATGTAGGACATCAGACATATATACATAAAATCCTAACCGGACGCAAGGATCGCTTTCATTCAATAAGACAATTTGATGGGCTATCGGGTTTCCCGAAGACGAGAGAGAGTGTTCATGATGCATTTAATACCGGGCATAGCAGCACATCAATTTCTGCTGCTTTAGGAATGGCAAGAGCACGCGATATAAAAGTCGAGCATTACCGTGTAATTGCAGTCATCGGAGATGGTTCAATTACAAACGGTATGGCGCTTGAGGCTATCAATGATGCAGGCAGCAGCAAGACAGATTTAATAGTGATATTAAATGATAATGAGATGTCAATTGCAAGGAACGTTGGCGGGTTTTCGAATTACTTTGCCAGACTTGCTAGTGGCAATGTGTATTATAAGATGAAGACCAGGCTCAAAAAAGTTTTGCCCAAGGTACCTGTTATTGGCAGATGGCTGCTTAAACTGCTCCAAAAAATCAGAGATATAATCAAGATATTTATAATACCCGGTAATGTTTTCGTAGAACTTGGGTTCAAATATATAGAATTGGTTGATGGACATGATATCAGAGAGCTTGAAAAAGTTTTTAATCATATAAAAAATGAAGAAGGACCTATTCTTGTCCATGTTTGTACACAGAAGGGAAAAGGATATCTTCCGGCCGAACAAAACCCGGATATGTTTCATGGTATTGCACCTTTCAAAATCGAAACCGGGGAGGTTTTTAAGCGCGCTGACAGTATTCTCAGAAAAAGTTTTACCGAAGCGTTTGGCGAAAAATTATTGGAAATGGGTAGAGAAAATGATAAGATAGTTGCGATTACCGCAGCAATGATGAAGGGTACCGGAGTTGAGATGTTTGCTCGTGAATTTCCGGACAGAACATTTGATGTTGGAATTGCAGAAGAACACGCGGTTACTATGGCAGGAGGGTTTGCAATAAGTGGTATGATACCTGTCGTCGCAATTTATTCAACATTTATTCAGCGTGCATATGATCAGATAATGCACGACATTGCATTTCAAAATCTTCACGTTGTTTTTGCATTGGACAGAGCCGGTATTGTTGGCGAAGATGGAGAGACGCATCATGGAATATACGATCTATCATTTTTGAATACGATTCCCAATATTCAGATTTTAGCTCCTGCAGATCGTATTGAGCTTGCCATGATGCTTGATTACGCTGTCAATCAATGTGACGGACCTGTTGCAATAAGGTATCCTAGAGGCTCGGCCAGAACAATTGAGGAGCATGCGATTAAGATGGGCATAAAACAGATTTTAGACTGTTATAAAGAAATAAAATTTGGAAAAGGGGTATTGTTAGAAAGCGGAAAAGATGTTACTATAGTTGCTGAAGGTGCGATGATTGAAAAAGCATTGGAAATATCCGCTGTATTGAGTCAATCCGAGATATTTGCAGACGTAATAAATATAAGATCAATTAAACCTTTAGATGAGGCACTCATCCTAAACAGCTATCGCAAAACCGGCAAGATTGTATCAATTGAAAATAATGTAATTACAGGCGGACTTGGTTCAAGAATATTGAAATTGATAAATGAGAAAGCAAGCGGTGTTGCTGATACTGTAATGATATTTGCTTTTCCGGATGAACCGATTTCTCAGGGAAGTATGTCGGAGCTGTTCGACAAATATGGAATGTCGACAAAAAAAATTGTTGAAAGAATTATTGGATGGAGGTAGTACAATTTGATTATCGGAATTTTCTCAAATGGCGATAAGGATAATTACTATTCCTATACAAAAAAAGTTCTTGAGTCAATTGAAAATAATGGCTTAGAAAGCCGCGTCTTTAAGTTGGATAAGGGAACAGAATTTGAAGGGCAAGTTGAAGAAACTGCAAGGATTGCTCTTGAATCATCCGACATAATTATTTCAATTGGCGGCGATGGCACTTTTATTAAAGCGGCTAACATTGCTTATAAAAACAATACTCCGGTACTCGGAATAAATCTTGGAAAACTTGGATTTCTTACTGAGGTTGAAGTTGATAATTTTGACAACGCAATTAAGAGACTTGCTCTGGGCGACTATAGTGTTGAAAAAAGAATTATGCTAAACTGTACTGTAAGCAGAGGAGAGGAAAATATTTCAACAAACGAGGCGCTTAATGAGTTCTATATTGCTCCAAGGTATAATAATCATTTTATCAAGCTGGATATTTTTATTGACGATTCATTTATGGATTCGTATTTGGGTGATGGAGTTATTATTTCGACACCGACTGGTTCGTCAGCTTATGCACTTTCGGCAGGCGGACCGGTTGTTAAGCCTGACACAGATATTATTGTTATGGTTCCGGTTTGCCCTCACACAATTTATGCCAGACCATTTGTTATTCCAAGCACTGAAATAATAAAGATTGTTATTAAGGAAACAACGTGTGATAATACTGCTGTTTGGGGAGATGGATATAATCCAACTGCACTGCGAGTTGGAGATTGTATCGAAATAAGAAAATCAGATTTTTATACAAATATAATTAGGCTGGAGAAAATCAACTTTTTTAAAGTACTTAGAACAAAAATATTCAGGCGAGAGGAGAGTTTCGTTAACAATGAAGAGCAGTAGACAGGAGAGACTCGTTTCAATCATTAGTAAAAATGTTGTTGAGACACAAGAAAATTTAGTGACCTTGCTAAACAAAGAGGGGTTTAATGTTACGCAAGCAACTGTGTCAAGAGACATTAAAGAACTAAAACTCGTTAAGATTATGAATGGAAGCGGCAAGTATAAATATGCCACTTATAATGAACGTATGAAAGAGGTAAACGATAAGTTTCTTACTGTCTTTAAACAGTCATATGTTTCATGTGATTATGCCGGTAACATGGTTGTTGTCAAAACATTTCCTGGGATGGCACAGGCAGCTGCCTCAGTTATTGATTCGCTGGGAATGCATGAAATAGTTGGAACTATCGCCGGTGACGATACAATAATGATGGTGTGCAGAACAGAAGAAATTTCTGAAAATATTTTTGCCAAGCTTGTTAAGATATCCGGCAATTAATAATTTGTTGGAAGGAATATTTGATGTTAAGAAAGCTTAAAATTGAAAACGTTGGGATAATTGACAAAATAGTAATTGATTTCGAGAAGGGATTTAACGTGTTTACCGGCGAGACCGGTGCCGGTAAGTCTCTTATTATTAACTCTTTGAACGCCATACTTGGTTCAAAGATGCCTCGCAGTTTTATCAGAAGCGGAACTGAACGCGCATTTATTTCTGCTGAATTTTCGATTGAAGACAAATCATATATTTTGGAACGTGAAATATATTTAATTGGAAAAAATAATTGTTATATTAATGGTGAATCGGTCAAACTTAACGCACTAAAAAGTTTTGCTGAAAAAATGGTTGATATATACGGCCAATACGATAACCAATCATTGCTGAGAGTCGAAAGTCATATTGGGTTTTTAGATCAATTCGGCGGTGAAGAGATGAACATTTTGAAGACAAATTATCAAGATGTATATCTAGAATATATTGAAATCAACAATAGAATTCGCAGTATGAGCATTAACAGCGAAGAGCGCATAGCTGCAATTGAATTGCTAAAATATCA
>JANYKE010000081.1 GCA_025361685.1 Eubacteriales bacterium
TCTAGTTCCGAATCACTCATAAACTCCTCTAAATCATAACCCCCGCTACGGTATTTGTAAAGCGTACTGCCCTTGTATTCCGGATCGCTTTTATCTGCAACTTGCAGACCCTCAATTGCGCCTCGAACAGCCTTCTCAATACTCTTAGGTGTGATTCCGTATTGCTCATTATATGCCCGCTGTCTTGTTCTTCTGCGCTCGGTTTCGGCAAGTGCAATTTCCATTGAGTTAGTTATTCTGGCGGCATACATGATGACCTTGCCATTTACATTTCTTGCGGCACGTCCGATTGTTTGGATAAGTGAAGTTGATGAGCGAAGAAAGCCTTCTTTGTCTGCGTCCAGAATTGCAATCAATGCAACCTCCGGAATGTCAAGTCCTTCTCTTAGCAAATTAATTCCAATCAAAACATCAAACACGCCAAGCCGCAAGTCTCTGATTATTTCTGTTCGCTTAAGCGTGTCAATATCCGAATGCAAATACTCAACTTTAAAATCAAAGTCGCCGAGATAAGTTGTGAGGTCCTCGGCCATGCGCTTGGTCAGCGTTGTAACAAGAACTCGAAATCCCGCGGCAACTGTATTTGTAATCTCACCAATCAAATCATCAATCTGCCCCTCAACCGGACGGACAATTACTTCCGGATCGATCAACCCGGTCGGGCGAATAATCTGCTCAACAACTTGAACAGAATTCTTTCGCTCGTATTCTGCCGGAGTCGCACTAACAAAAATAACTTGGTTTATTTTTTGCTCAAACTCTTCAAACATGAGCGGTCTGTTATCATATGCCGACGGAAGTCTGAATCCAAAATTAACAAGTGATTCTTTGCGCGCCCTATCACCCTTATACATACCGCCAATCTGCGGTATCGAAACATGTGACTCATCAATGATCAACAGAAAATCGTCCGGGAAATAATCAATGAGCGTGTATGGTGAACTGCCCTGCGCGCGGCCGCTGATATGGCGCGAATAATTTTCGACTCCTGAGCAAAATCCTGTCTCGATCAACATTTCCAAATCGTAATTTGTACGTTCTTCAATTCGCTGTGCTTCAATTAATTTTCCGTTCATTTTAAAATTGTGAACAGACTCTTCGAGCTCGTCGCGAATTGTTTCAATAGCAACATTCATTTTTTCGCGCGAGGTCGCATAATGCGATGCAGGAAATATCGCAACGTGTTCGCGGTATCCAAGAACTTCACCTGTGAGGCTGTCGATCTCGGTTAGCTTTTCAATCTCATCACCAAAAAACTCAACGCGAATTACTCTGGAGTCCGTGTCCGTTGGAAATATCTCGAGCACATCACCCCTTGCTCTGAATTTGCCGCGCCGAAAATCAATCTCATTTCGCTCGAATTGTATATCTACCAATTTGCGAATAATTTCGTCCCTATCTTTAATCATACCCTGTCTCAACGACAGCATCAGATCCGTATAATCCTCAGGGTCGCCGAGTCCATATATGCACGAAACGCTAGCCACAATAATAACGTCTCGGCGCTCAAACAGCGCGGCCGTAGCCGAGTGCCTCATCTTGTCTATCTCCTCGTTGAGCGCAGAATCCTTTTGTATATAGGTATCAGTTGCCGCGATATATGCTTCAGGCTGATAGTAATCGTAATAGCTCACAAAATATTCAACAGCATTGTCCGGAAAAAACTCCTTAAACTCAGAATACAATTGCGCGGCTAAAGTCTTATTATGCGCCATAACCAGAGTCGGCCTCTGCACTCGCTCTATAACATTAGCCATCGTAAACGTTTTGCCTGAACCCGTAACACCAAGCAGCGTCTGCCCATGCGCCCCCTCATTCAAGCCTCTCGTAATACTGTCGATCGCCTCAGGCTGATCGCCGCACGGCTCAAAATCCGCAACCAACTTAAACTTATTTATCTGTTCTGTCTCCCTATTAATATCCGTTTCCAACCGGCTTCCCTTTCACAATTTTTTATTTTTAACTTAGTTTTTAACTTAGTTTTTATCAATGAAAAGACACGAGAATAACCTGACTCTCGCATCTCATATTATACCATATATTAAAAATCTTGTAACCGAAATCCCGCCACAAATATTGGTTAATTTGAGAAATATATGAACAACTTTTATCTATTTGTAAATTTTGACTAAATCTAAAGTGTAACAGTAATCGCTGTCCCCTCGTCAGGAGCACTCTTAATTGAAATAGTGCCGTCTAAATTGCTGACGGCGTGCTTGACGATGGCGAGGCCGAGTCCGGTTCCGCCGGCCTTCTTGGATCGGCTTTTATCGACTCTGTAAAAACGTTCGAATACTTTTTCTTGATCCTTCTCTTCGATTCCTATTCCCGTATCAGAAACTGCAAATCGTGTCTTGCCCGTCTCCGTAAATCTCTCGATTTCAATCTTTATGCTTCCGTCCTGCACGTTGTATTTAACTGCGTTATCAAAAATATTCTGAATCACAATCGAAATCAAATCCTCACTCGCCTCGACTCGCGCATCCCCAACAATTTCCACACTCAGGTTTTTTTCCTTAATCTGATTCTCAAGAATCGCCAGCTCTTTTTCAAATTCTGCGCGCAACGAAATCTCACTCGTGTCGTGAATCGTTTTTGCATTTTCAAAATCCGACAGCATCAAAATATCATTTATCAAATATATTAATCTGTTGCTCTCATCAAGAATAAGCTTGCTGTATTTTTTTATGTCCGCCTTATCCTTCACCATATCCTCAGCTATCAATTCCGAAAATCCGCGAATAGATGTGAGCGGTGTTTTTAATTCGTGAGTCACATTTTCGAAAAGCTCGCGCTTCACGCCTTCAAGTCTCATGAGTTCAGTAACATCATTTATAAGCAGAACCACGCCGCCGCTCTTGACGTAACTGATAAATGCCATGTACACCTTATCGTTTGTAACATAATTTACAATCGTCTCAGTTTCATTCTGCATTTCACCTTTGACCGCATCCTGCAGTTCAATATTTCTGCACAGCATCAAGAAATTATTATCGGTCGCGCCCGTCGGAAAGCTCAGCATCTCGGCAACAATTTCATTCTTCAGGAGAATGATAAAATTATTGTCGACAAATAATATGCCTTCTTTCATATTGCTTATTATGTCTTCGATTTTTTGTTTCTCATTTTTAATTTGATTAATATTGTTGCTTAACTCTTCCGACAATTCTTTAAAATCCTGAATTATAAGATAAAACTCTTCGTAGTATTCGCCCGTTTTTAACGACTTGTCTTTATCCCTTATCGTCTCACGCAAACTCTTTGCAAATGATTCAAAATACTTAACAAGTTTTTTTGTAAATACTGATGAGAATATCAAAGAAATAATTATTAGTAAAATAATGAGAATGATTATGAAAGGAATCATACTCATGATCAATTCCTGCATCACAGAAAATGGCAAAGTGCTTTTAGTGATTCTGTTGTATTCAAAATTGGCAAGCATAAATGATACTGTTGTAAATATTGCCAGCACTGCCAAATTTAGAATTACCATAAACAAAATTATTCTTTTCTTCATTTGCCGGCACCACTTCTGTCACCACTGTTAATTCTATATCCGAATCCTCTGACTGTTTCAATATATTTCGGGTTAGCGGCATCGTCTCCCAATTTATGCCGTATCGATTTTATGTGCATGTCAACTGTTCTTGTGCCGCCGTCAAAGTCATATCCCCAAATCTTGTCCAAAAGAATGTCGCGCGATATGGCAATGTTCTCATTCTTAATCAAAAACAACAGCACCTCATATTCTTTAAACGTCAGGTCAATTTTAGCACTATCCTTACTCACCGTTCTGCTCTCAGTATTAATTTCCAAATCGAACATCTTAATCGGTTTGCGTTTTGAAATGTCCCCGGTCTCAGCGGCGCTGTACCTGCGCAGCACAGCCTTAACGCGCGCCAGCAGCTCCAACGGCCCAAACGGTTTCGTAACATAATCGTCAGCACCCAGCTCCAGCCCTTTTACTTTGTCAACCTCACCCGTCTTCGCTGTCAAAAATATAACCGGCATCTTGTATCCGCTCGCCCTAAGCCGCTCCAAAATTTCCAGACCTGTAACATGCGGCATCATAATATCCAAAATAACCAGCGACGGATCCTGCACCTTGCACTCAACCAAAAACTCCATTCCATCCTCAAAGCAGACTGCTTCATAACCGCCCGCCTCAATGCTGCATTTGATTAATTCCCGAATGCCGTCATCATCTTCCACAATACAAATCGGTCGCATAAATCCTCCAATCAAAATACTCTGATATTCTTATGCTCGCCCGTAATTGCAACGATAATCCAATCAGCAATATTTTCCGCATGGTCGCCAATTCTTTCAAGATATTTCGAAATCATAACAAAATCAATTGCCTGATTTGCAGTTCCCTCATCTCTTACAATAAATGAAACAAGTTCTTTTCTGTTATTCTGGAACATTGTGTCCATCTCTTCATCCATTTCAATTACCTGCTTTGCAAGCTCCAAATCCATCGAGACAAATGCATTGATTGCTTGGTTCACCATCTTAACCGCAAGCTCACCCATTTTAATTGTATGAACCGGTTCCTTAATGTAAGGGTCATCGATAAAATGAAGAAGCACTTCTGCTATGTCCGCAGATTGATCAGCAATACGCTCCATGTCATTTATTATTTTTAATGCAGACGAAATCGTGCGCAGATCTCTTGCAACAGGTTGCTGCGAAAGCAATAATCTGTAGCACTTGCCTTCAATCGCCTTTTCAAAATCATCGATAATATCATCGTTTTCAATTACATCAAGAGCCATCTGTTTGTCCTTGTTTTTTAGCGCCCCGATAGCATCACTGATTGCGCGCTCTACGTGTGCTCCCATTTCAACCAACGATAGATTAATATCTTCCAAACTTTTGTCAAAATTATTTCTCATAATTTTCCCCCCTCTTGATACTCCCTTTGCAACACTTAACAGCACTTAACAACCAATAACAACTCTACCGCATCTATCAACATCATCCGAATCTGCCGGTTATATAATCTTCCGTTTTTTTATTCTGCGGCATCGAGAATATATCTTCTGTGTTTCCTGTTTCTATAACCTCGCCTACTAAGAAAAATGCTGCCTTGTCGGAAACTCTCACTGCCTGCTGCATATTGTGCGTCACTATTACAATAGTATAATTCTCTTTAAGCGTAAAAATCAAGTCTTCGATTTTTAAAGTTGATATCGGGTCAAGCGCAGAGGTCGGCTCGTCCATTAACAAAATCTCCGGCTCAACCGCAAGTGCTCTTGCAACACATATCCTCTGCTGCTGACCTCCCGACAAACTCAGCGCACTTTTTTTCAAACGATCCTTTGCCTCTTCCCAAACCGCAGCACTCTTCAAACTCTTTTCAACTATCTCGTCCAGAACCACTCTTTTTTTAATTCCGTGAATTCTTGGCCCGTATGCAATGTTGTCGTATATGCTCATCGGAAATGGATTTGGTGACTGGAAAACCATGCCTATTTTTTTACGCAGAATTGTAACGTCAACTTTTGGATCGTAAACACTCTCTCCGTCCAGAATAACATCGCCCTCAATTTTCACACCCGGAATCAAGTCGTTCATTCTGTTGAGTGCTTTTAAAAATGTCGACTTGCCGCAGCCCGACGGGCCTATCAATGCGGTAACCATATTTTCGCTCATGTGAAGGTTGACATTCTTTAGTGCATGATTTGCTCCGTAGTGAAGGTTCAAATCTTTCGTGTATAATTTTGCTTCGCTCATCTTGTTAATCCTTTCGTTAATCACTTCTTCAATTTAGTCCCATGCTTTTGCGTTTTAATCTGCTGCTGGTCACTCGCGTAACAATATTAAGTGTGAGTACAATAACCAACAGAACCACCGCAATTGCAAAGCCGGTATCGTTGTCTCCGCGTGAATATGCGTATCGGTAAAGCTCGACTGAAAGCGTTGAGCCTGACCCCATAATCTGTTCGAAAAAATTACCCTTCGGCAAATACATTGCACTTCCGCCCGCTACCAAAATCAGCGCAGCTGACTCTCCGACAATACGTCCAACAGAAAGAATTACAGCCGTAATTATTCCCGGCAATGCAGTCGGCACCAACAGAGTTCTTATCATGTACCACTTTGTGGCTCCGATTCCAAGTGAACCCTCGCGATAACTTTTCGGAACTGCCCTTAGCGCCTCTTGTGTCGTTCTTATTATTATCGGCAGAACCATTATCGTCAATGTCAATGACCCCGCAAGCAAGGACACTTTAAAATTCAAAGCGACGCAGAAAAACACATAACCGAAAACGCCGAATAGTATTGACGGGATTCCTGTGAGTGTCTCGGTCGTAAACTCAATTACCTTCAAGAGTTTGCCCGGCTTTGCATATTCGTTAACATAAATCGCGCCACCCACCCCGAGTGGAATTGCAAAAAGCAATGAAAGAAATATCATGTAAATTGTGTTGACTATGCTTGGTAAAATACCAACCGTCTGTTCTATAGGATTCGATGCCGTGGAAATAAGCGCCCACGAAATTGTCGGAAGCCCTCTGTAGAAAATATATATTATAAAATATATTATTACTGCCAGTATTGCAAATGAGGATAAGAAAATAAGAGCGTACATAACCGCATCCAGCGGACGGGATTTCTTCTGCGTTAATGGATTTGAATTTGATAATTTGTTTAACAGTTCTTCTCTGTTTGTCATCAGCCTTTAGTATCCTTTTTCAAAGTCACATTCATTACAAAATTAATTATCATTATAAATATGAAAAGCACCAAGCCAATTCCGTAGAGAGCCTCTCTCTGCATGCCGGACGAATATGCCCATTCAATTGAAATTCCAACTGTCATAAGTCTGACTGATTTTAGCAGCTCGGGCATTACAGGAGAATTACCCGCAACCATCAGCACGGCCATGGTTTCTCCGATTGCTCGTCCTGTTCCAAGCACCAACCCTGCAACAATTCCGCTCTTGGCAGCCGGCACAATTACTTTTAATATCGCTTGCATCTTTGAAGCTCCGAGTGCAAGAGCAGCCTCATTGTATTGGTGCGGAATTGCTCTTATCGAAACCTCGCTCACACTTATTATCGTCGGAAGAATCATGATAACGAGAACAATTATTGCAGCGAGAAGCGAGCCTGATGTCTGCATTCCGAAAGCCTCTTGAATATTGAAAATTATCGGAACAATAAGTATCGCACCAAGCAGTCCGTAAACGACTGACGGTATTCCCGAGAGTAGCTCAACCGCAGGACGAACTATTGCCGCCAATTTATTGTTGGCAATCCTGGATAAAAATATTGCGACAAGAACTCCGATCGGAGCGGCTATAATGACCGCGGCAAGAGTTGCGCAAATTGAGGTTAATATGAACATTAAAATTCCGTATTGATTATTTTGCGGGTCCCAAACCTGACCAAATAAAAAATCAATAGGCCCGATCTTTGCAATCGCGGGTCCACCCAGAAATATCATGTAAAGTGAAATCAGCAGCACGCTTATGACAGTAATAAATCCGCATGCGGTAAATATCACTTTCATTGAGCGCTCAACTTTTGTCTTGGTTTTTTTAGAATGAATTATCGATATTGAGTCTGCCATTTATTAGTCCTTGCCGTCGAATTTTTTTATTAGTTTTTAATTTGTTTTATGTTCATATATTATATGAATAACAAAGAAAATACAACCCGCCGAAGGCAGGTTGTATTTTTCTTAAATAGATATCTATTACTTAATTGACAGCAATTTATTGGCCTTAACAATTGCTTGTCCTGCATCACTAAGAATGAAATCGTAGAATGCTTTAGCCGGTGCAGATAGAGTTGTGCCTTTCTTTGTTATAATCCAGAAATCTCTCTTTAGTCCATATGTCCCATCCTTAATTGTTGCTTCTGATATTGCAACTCCGCCATACCGGAGAGCAGTAACCTTTGTTGCATCTAAATCTGAAAACGACATGTAGCCTATTGCATTTTTATTTGTTGTCACAGTTGTCTGAACAGATCCGGTGTCATTGCATACCGTTGCGCTGCTGATTACTTTTGCATCGTCTTTTCCGGCAATTTCAAGTCCAACTAAATCTGCAACAGCAGTTCTGGTTCCCGAACCAACTTCACGAGTTACAACTGTTATTGAAGAATCGGCGCCTCCGACATCCTTCCAATTTGTTATTTTTCCTGTGTATATTCCGAATACTTGTTCCTTTGTCAAATTCTTTGCAGTGTTTTCCTTGTTTACGATTAGTGCTATTCCGTCAATTGCGTACGCTTTGCCAACAAGTCCTTGATCAAGTTCTGCCTGCTTAAGTTCTCTGCTGGAATGTCCGATTTCGTATTGTCCGCTTGCTGTGTTTTTGATTCCGTCTCCCGAACCATTCATTTGATATTTGATTTGTACCTGCGCGTTGTCTCCTTGGAATTGGAAGATAAGAGCATTCATAACTTTTTCAACCGAAGTTGATCCTCCTGTTTCAACTATTCCGGAAAGCGACTGCGCTGTCGGGGTTGTTGTTGGACTGCTGCACCCCACGAATAAAGCTCCCGCAACAACTACTGCCAATCCTAATGTTAATACTTTTTTTAAAATTTTATTCATATTTTTTCTCCTCGTATTAGTTTTTTTAATAAACAAAAAAGGTAA
>JANYKE010000095.1 GCA_025361685.1 Eubacteriales bacterium
AATATTATGATGAATCAAAAGTTCCCCGAAGGGGTGGCTACAACCGCCGTGATATTCCTGAAAAGTCGTGGATGTATCTGCTTTCGGCGATTGCAAATCAAATGATTGAAGTAAGTGAATAATATACCAACCATGTGTCTACCCCTCCGAGCCGCCAACACAGCCTCATGAACAGGGTGTGAAGCGCCGGATGAAATTGTGAAAGTGTGTTCTGACCTATTGCTTCAGCGGTTTGCTTTGCAATGTCGTAAGACACAGCTCCGGGATAGTAAGCAATATAACATGGCAGATAGCACGCAAATATTATCAGTGTAAGTTTTATGAAAGTCCAAATCGATGGTCTGAAAAATTTCCACACAACATTCGCTTCCGCACTTTTGGCAGATTTTATTTCTTGTTTTGCAAAGAAATATAATGCAACGGTAAAAATAGCACCAAACAAAGCAGTAAGCCCTATCAAGCTTGCAATGCTTATCAACAATTTTGTCAGTGAACCAAAAATAGAATTGAGAGTATTGTCTCCAAAATATTATTCCAAATTGAATTGCAAAAATAATTTATTAATTGTTATTTTTCTTATTGTTCATCAGAATCTTAATTATGTTCATTTGAATTTCAAATGTTTGTCGATTGTTTTTGCTTACCGTATCAAGTATCAGACCGCATACAAACGAGAGCACCGACAAAATAAACATAACTGTTGATACAATGAATGTAGGTATTTGCGGCACAAGTCCGGTCCTTGCATATGTAAGTACAACCGGCACAAGAAAAGCAACACCCAACAACAAAAAAATTGCCGCGATTATCGAAAAGAACTGTAACGGCTTATAATCTTTAAACAAAATAAAAATTGATTTCAAAACCTTGATGCCATCCGAAAAAGTATTAAGCTTTGAAAAACTGTTCTTCGGCCGATCTCTGTATTCAACCGGCAATGTTACAACGCGCAAATTATTATCAAGCGCATGAATCGTCATTTCTGTCTCGATTTCAAAACCCTTTGATAAAACAGGAAATCCTTTTACAAACAACGAACTGAATGCACGATACCCGGTCATAATGTCCGTGATATTTCCTTTAAAAAATGCGTTGACCAATTTCTTTACAAAAATATTTCCGGTGTTATGAAATGGTCTCTTATTTTCAACAAAATATGTTGAAGAAAGTCTGTCACCGATTACCATGTCGGCACCCTTGTTAATTACAAGTGAAACCATTTCACGCGCTGCTGTGGCAGGGTATGTATCATCTCCGTCTACCATTACATAACAATCTGCATCTATATCCCTAAACATGCTCCGTATGACGTTGCCCTTGCCCTGTCTGTATTCATAGCGCACAATAGCTCGTTCATTTTTTGCTATTGCATCGGTACCATCGGTTGAATTATTGTCGTACACAAAAATATCCGCTTCGGGCAGATTTGTTTTAAAATCCTTAATTACTTTTTCAATTGTGCTCGCCTCATTGTAGCAAGGAATCAAAACTGCTATTTTCATAAAGCATTTTCCTCTTTCACTATTTGATCGTAACACCAAACTTTTATGTCTTCATATACTTCATTGCGATTCAATTCATTCAGCATCTCGTGTCGGCCGTCTTTGTATATTTTCAAGTAAACATTTTGCATGCCGATTTTTTTGAGTGCCAAATATACCTTCATCACACCTTTTCCGAAGTCGCCTGCAGGGTCCTGACCTCCCGAGAAAATATATATCGGCAAATCTTTTGGAATCTGATCTACATGTTTTGAATTGGAAACGTAATCAAGCATTGTAAGAATATCGCAATATCCCGAAATCGAAAAAATATATCCGCTCAAAGGATCGTCCTCATACTGCTGCGCAATTTCAACATCGCGTGTCAGCCAGTCGAACTTTGTTGTCGGGCTAATAATTTTATTATTGTACGACCCAACACCCAATCTGTCTACAAATCTTGAGCGATACTTTAGTCCGCGAATCTTTGGAATTGCCATGCACAACAGGCGTTCAACTTTAATAAACGGATCGGGATTCGGAGTTCCGCTGAGAATGCAGTATGCGACAGTTACAAAACCGCGGTTGCCCATGACTTGCTGAAACTCCGCATAGCGCCCGATATGCTCGGACATCCCATGCAAAATTAAGATTACTGCCTTCTGATCTATGACAGAAGCCGGTATATTTATCATTCCTTTAATTGTGTGAATATTATCACTGCATGGGAAATCAAAATTTTCAGTCATCTTGTGAGCTCCTTTTGAGTAATTATACACTTTTGCCGCATAACGTGCAACTGAAACCTGTTCATTTTTTGCAACAATTTGAATGAAATAGTAAATTCCATATTAAAT
>JANYKE010000099.1 GCA_025361685.1 Eubacteriales bacterium
ATCGAAAGCCAATTATTGGCAAGCTTCCTGAATGGCAACTGCTACTGCAACTGTCGCTCCTACCATCGGGTTATTGCCCATTCCGATTAATCCCATCATTTCAACGTGAGCCGGAACTGAAGATGAACCTGCAAACTGTGCATCGGAGTGCATGCGTCCCATTGTATCAGTCATTCCGTATGAAGCAGGACCTGCCGCCATGTTGTCAGGATGAAGTGTTCTTCCTGTTCCGCCGCCTGAAGCAACGCTGAAATATTTTTTGCCGCCCTCGATGCATGCCTTCTTGTATGTGCCTGCAACCGGATGCTGGAATCTTGTCGGATTTGTTGAGTTGCCTGTTATCGAAACATCAACTTCTTCAAGCTGCATAATTGCAACTCCTTCTCTAACATCATTTGCACCGTAGCATCTAACCTTTGAACGATCTCCGTCAGAATAAGCTTTCTCATTGACAATATTTAATTTGCTTGTGGCAAAATCAAAATCAGTTTGAACATATGTAAAACCATTGATTCTGGAAATAACTTTTGCTGCGTCTTTGCCCAATCCGTTAAGGATAACCTTAAGTGGCTGCTGCCTGACCTTGTTGGCCGATTTAGCAATTCCTATTGCTCCCTCAGCTGCGGCAAATGATTCATGACCTGCAAGAAACGCGAAACACTTTGTCTCCTCACGCAGAAGCATTGCACCTAAGTTACCATGTCCGATTCCAACCTTTCTGTCATCCGCTACTGATCCCGGAATACAGAACGATTGCAGTCCTTCACCAATCGCTTCGGCAGCCTCAGCCGCGCCCGTTGCACCCTTTTTGATAGCAATCGCAGCCCCGACCGTGTATGCCCAGCACGCATTCTCAAAACATATCGCCTGGATTCCTCTAACCATATTATATACATCAATGCCCTTGTCATCACAAATCTGCTTTGCCTCTTCAACTGAAGATATTCCGTAACCTGCGAGTACTGCATTAATCTGATTTATTCTTCTTTCATAACTTTCAAATAATGGCATTTCATTTTCCCCCTTCAATTATCTTCAATAATATAAATCAACTAAATCAATTGTCCAATCGTATCGAATTAAAATCAAAATCTATTTCCTAATACTACTTCAGCAATTAATACTTCAACCCTGCTGCGACTACTCAACTCTTGGATCGATATATTTTGCCGCGCCGTCGAATCTTCCGTATTGGCCGGTTGCCTTCTTCACTGCTTCGTTGGCATCGGTACCTTTCTTAATCATATCCATCATTTTTCCGAGGTGAACGAACTCATACCCTGTTACTTCACCATCTTCATCAAGAGCCATGCGCGTAACATAACCTTCAGCCATCTCAAGATATCTCGGCCCCTTTGCCAGCGTCCCATACATTGTACCGATCTGGCTTCTTAACCCTTTGCCAAGATCCTCAAGTCCCGCACCGATTGGCAACCCGCCATCTGAAAATGCTGACTGACTTCTGCCATAAGCTATCTGGAGAAACAATTCTCGCATCGAAGTGTTAATCGCATCACAGACCAAATCCGTGTTGAGCGCTTCAAGAACAGTTTTGCCGGGCAGTATCTCTGCGGCCATAGCAGCAGAATGTGTCATTCCGGAACAGCCACTTGTCTCGACGAGCGCCTCCTGAATAATACCATCCTTAATGTTAAGCGAAAGCTTACAGGCGCCCTGTTGGGGAGCGCACCAGCCCACACCATGTGTGAATCCGGAAATATCCTTAATCTCTTTAATCTTTGTCCATCCACCTTCTTGAGGTATCGGAGCAGAACCGTGGTTGGCGCCGTTTGCAACGACACACATTTGTTCAACTTCATGTGAATACATCATAACCTAGTCTCCTTCAATATTTTTATTTTTAATAATATTAACGTTTCAACTTGTATCAGGGGACGGTTCCTTGCTACAAATCATTTTTTTGCAAGTGTGACAAGGAACCGTCACCTGTCACATTATTCTTCATTCAACCAACCTTCATGTCTCTGTTTTTTCTTCTACTGTCTCCTTCACCGGTGCCTCTTGAACGAATTCCATTTTTGACACCGATACCTCATACGCTCTGAGATTCGAAACCTCGCCATTCTCGTGCTTCTTCTGATACCCGCGGCTTTGAACTCTGCCCCAGATCTTTATATTATTGCCCTGTGACATCTGCTCGGCATACTTGGCATTTCTGCCCCAGCAAATACACGGGATATAATCCGATTTGTAATACTGCCTGTTAACTGCAATCAACAAATCGCATATTTCGCGTCCGAATGGGGTCTTCCTGTACATAGGTTTTTTACAGATAAATCCGTTTAGAAAAATTTCGTTGAATGAACTTGACGGCTCTTCAATCTCCGTTAGTTCAGTAATCTCTATCTCTCGCACAAATGCCATTAGCATTAATTTTCTGGAGTTGCTGTCCGCCGAGTTGTATGACCGAAACTGTCCTTTGACTTCAATAATCTTTCCTACTTCAAGCAATTGAATATCAATCAGCCTGTCAGATACAAGCACCGGAATATTATCAAAACACTTGCTTAATCTCTGAACCTCGAGCTCAAACGAATAAAAACTCTCGCCATATAATTCGTGATTGAACTTTGGCGCCTTTACAATTTTTCCTAGTAAATGAACAGTGTTATTCTCAAAAATATTTTCGGGCACGGATATGTATCCTTCCTACGCTTTTGTATTTAGTAATTCAAGTTAGTATGTAATATTTCATTCAAGTATCTTTAGGACATTTCTTCTTTTGTCAAATAGCGCGATGGTCCACGCACCGATTATTATATAACATTTCTCCCCAATAATGCAATAGGAAAGTAAAAGAAGGACGGTTTCCCGTCCTTCTAGTTATTGTGCTCTTATTATACTCGATATAAACAATGTAATGCTAGATTACTGTATTTGGTCCAAATGCTGCAACTTCTGTTGCATTAGAATATGTTGCGGTCGCCTGCGCTCCACTGTTGCCATACATTGTAACCTTAATATACTGTGCACTTTGTGTTGCTGCAAATGCTACAATACCAAGCTTTGCACTAGGAACGTCCACAGATAAACTGGTAGTAAAGCAATTCTTCTGGAATGTAAGGCCATCTG
>JANYKE010000116.1 GCA_025361685.1 Eubacteriales bacterium
AATAACAAGGTTGCCTTGCCTCCGGATGACTCAATTAGTTCTGTTGTGAATGTTGATAATAATGCAATAAATCCTGAGACGACTCCTCAAGCGCCTGAAACAACTTTTGATCTCTATATGCCATTTGAAACGCCGCAATCATATGACGGTAAGTCTGTAAATGCCAATGAAGCCGGCAAAATAATGGTAATTGAATTTGGAGATTTTATTGATGATTCCTCAGGAGCAAGCCTTCAAGGAAGCGGCGAAAATGCGATGTCGCTAACTGATTTCCGTAATACTCTGCAGCAATTATATGATTATAAATTCAGACCTATCAGCGCTGCCGATTATGTCATGAATAAAGTGACTTTGGAGCCGGGCTGCATTCCGGTTGTGTTTACTTTTGATGGGGGACTGCCGAGTCAATTCTCAATTACGAAAAAGGAAAATTTGATTTCATTAAAAAGAAATACGGCGCTTGGAGTATTGGAGGAGTTTAGTGCGAGCCATCCGGGATTCGGAGCTGACGGTACATTTTATATCAGCCTTTCAAAGGATGTTTTTGCCGGAGAAGGAACTATTGCAGAGAGGCTTCAGTATCTTGATAAACTGGGACTTGACATTGGCAACGCAACATACACAGGTGTTGACATTTCTAATATTACGTCATCTGCCATATTGCAAAATGAAATTGGCAGAAATCAGTCTGAAATTGTTAATTATATTAAAGATTACAAAATGAAGACGCTTTCACTTCCGTTTGGGAATAATGTTGGAACAGATGAATTGAAGAATGTCTTGTTGACCGGAACATATACGTCCGGCGCCGAAGGCGTTTCTGATGTTTCATACACCAATAAAGGAATATTTACGCTTAATCAAGATCTTGCTTCATCGCCGGTTGCCAAAACATTTGATATGAAATCTATTCCGAGGGTGCGCGCATCATCATACGTAAATGTTAATCAAGATATGAAATGGCAGATTGCCAATGCAGACAGAACGACAATCTATGTTTGCGATGGGAATCCGGACGTTGTGTCAATTCCTAAGGCTCTTAAGGATTTGATTAATATGGCAGCACTTGACGGACAGCCGCTAAATGCATATTAGGCATTTGTTGAGATGAGACTGAAATGGTACTATGATTGGAAGAGATAATGATAATTTTAGGTATTGATCCCGGATTTGCGATTACCGGGTACGGAGTAGTACAATATATTGGTAACAAGTTTAAGACATTGGACTATGGTGCCGTTGAAACGCACAAAGATATTCCGTTTCCTGAGCGTCTGGAAAAAATATTTTTTACGCTCGAGACGATTATCGAACAATACCGGCCTGATGCGATTGCCATAGAGGAATTGTTTTTCAACAAAAATGTTAAGACGGCATTGCAGGTTGGTCACGGACGAGGGGTCGCGGTGCTTGCCGCCGCAAGATCGGATGCCGACATTTTCGAGTACACACCGCTTCAGGTTAAGCAGGCAGTTGTGGGTTATGGAAGAGCAGACAAGAGGCAAGTGCAAGAGATGGTTAAAATAATACTTAATCTTAAAGAGTATCCAAAGCCTGATGATGTGGCTGATGCACTTGCGGTCGCCATATGTCACGCTCACTCATTTAGAATCGGAGGTTGATATGTTTTCATACATAAAAGGTGCAATTGCTTTCAAGCATAATAATACTATTGTGGTGGAGGCATCGGGAATCGGATATAAAATCAGCACGTCAACGGTAACGTTGGAAAAATGCGGAGAAGTTGGTGCGAATGTGCAGATTTTTACTTACCTTTATGTTAGAGAAAATATCGTCGACCTGATCGGATTTATGAGTAGAGAAGAGTTAACGATGTTCGAACTCCTAATTACTGTTTCAGGGGTAGGCCCAAAAGCGGCACTTGCCATTTGCGGAATTATGTCACCTTCAAAATTCAGCCTAGCAGTAATTTCGGATGATTATGCGGCAATTGCTATGGCATCGGGAATAGGTCCGAAGTCTGCTAAGAGAATAATACTTGAATTAAAAGATAAGATGAAGAAAACGTTAAGTGCAAGTGCGGAAGACGGCACTGATGGCGGCACCGGCGGAGCGGCAGCGGGCGGCAAGAGTTTTGACGAGGCTGTTTCAGCATTAATTGTGTTGGGATATTCTCCAAAGGAATCGTGGAGAGCGGTTAAGTCTGTTTATAAGGATGAAATGGAATTAGAGAGTATTGTTAAGAATGCGCTTATGAGTCTTATGAAATGAGGTCTTAAACAGTGGAATATTATGATGAGAATGAAGGCGAGTCAGAAAGAATATTAGGCAGGGAACTTCACTTCAGTGATGAAGAAGAAGGCAGTCTTCGTCCGATACGGATGAAGGATTATGTTGGCCAAAACAAGGTCAAGGAAAATCTTAAGGTTTATATTCAGGCCGCCATCAACAGAAAAGATGTGCTTGATCATGTACTGTTATACGGGCCTCCCGGACTTGGCAAGAC
>JANYKE010000171.1 GCA_025361685.1 Eubacteriales bacterium
CGGCCGGACCCGATACAATTCAATTTGTACCGCAACCTGGTGATACTGCATATGTTAAACTTTTGAAACCGTTTCTTTCATCAGATGTTTTTAAATTTACATCTATTCCTCAACATGTTGACAATACACTTGCAAAGGCAGGACTTGATAATATTAAAGTAGTTCCTAATCCTTACATGGGGTTTGCACAATGGGAAAACAAAAACCCTTACGCTTCCGGCAGAGGTCCAAGGTCTTTGCACTTTACTCATCTTCCTGCTCAGTGCACACTTAGGATCTTTACTGCCGATGGTGAGCTTGTCCAAATTATAAATCATAACAGTATTATTGATGATGGTACTGAAGATTGGAATATGCTTTCGAAAGATAATTTATCTATTGCATACGGAGTATATGTATTATATGTCGATGCCCCGGGCATCGGAAGCAAGATTACGAAATTTGCTGTGATAAAATAATTTGAGATGCGCCACAAAAAATTGAGTGGCAAGTAATGCATATGGGAGGATTTAAATGAAGATTCTTGTGACAGGAGGCAGCGGCTATATTGGCAGCCATACATGTATCCAGCTTTTAGAACATGGCTATGATGTTGTGGTTGTCGACAATCTCTTAAACAGCAAGGAAGAAGCACTTAAAAGAGTAGAAAAGATAACCGGCAAAGAAATCAAGTTTTATCAAGCTGACATACTCGATTCCGAGGCGCTGCGTAAAATATTTGCAGAAAACAAATTTGAAGCAGTGATCCATTTCGCAGGCTTAAAGGCTGTCGGTGAATCAGTCGATATACCGCTTAAATATTATTATAACAATATTGCAGGAACCTTGATTCTATGTGAAGTTATGAAAGAATTCGATGTTAAAAAAATTGTATTTTCCTCGTCGGCAACCGTATATGGTGACCCCGCAAGAGTTCCGATAACAGAGGACATGCCAACAACGGCCACTAACCCATACGGACGCACAAAACTAATGATAGAGGATATCCTGGACGATCTGTTTATCTCCGATGATTCATGGTCAATTTCGATACTGAGATATTTCAATCCGGTTGGCGCTCATGAATCAGGTCTGATTGGCGAGGATCCCCACGGAATACCAAACAACCTTATGCCATATATCACGCAAGTTGCTTCCGGCAAATTAAAGGAACTGAATGTGTTCGGCAATGACTATGATACCAAAGATGGAACAGGAGTGCGCGATTATATCCATGTTGTCGATTTGGCATATGGTCATCTTGAGGCACTTGAGTATCTTGAAAACAACGATACGGGCGTTTATGTTCATAATCTTGGCACCGGAATAGGCTACAGTGTTTTTGACATGATCAATGCTTTTGAAAAAGTTAACGGAATCAAGATTCCGTATTCTGTCACAGCAAGGCGTCCGGGCGATATCGCGACTTGCTATGCCGATCCAAAAAAAGCTCGCGAAGAACTTGGTTGGGAGGCATCAAAGAATCTCGAGGATATGTGCAGAGATGCCTGGCGTTGGCAATCAAATAATCCTGAAGGATATGAATGATCCTTTATCATGAGTATGAATCAGAAAGGATAAAAACATAACATGCCTGATTTCGAAAGTTTGCAAACACTGCTTATGGTGTTGACATATATTTCTTTCGCTTTCTCACTTTTCATGTGGGGATTATTTTTATACTATATTCTGCTTTCAAGTTTTGCATGGAAACAAAAGCCCGAAATTGACGCAGAAAAATTTGCGGCCACGAAAAAATTTGCAATGATAATTGCTGCTCATAATGAAGAGCAGGTAATAATGGGGCCGATACGCAGTATCAAACAAATGACTTACCCGGAAGAACTTTATGATATTTTTGTAATTGCGGATAATTGTACAGACGATACAGCCAAGGTTGCGCGTGAAGAAGGTGCGATTGTATATGAGCGAACCAATGATGAGCTTCGTGGCAAAGGATTTGCCTTGGAGTGGATGTTTGAAAAGGTATTTCTAATGGATAAGAAATATGACGCAGTGTGTATTCTTGATGCAGACAATCTGGTTAATCAAAATTTTCTTACGGAAATGAATAAGCATTTGTGCCTCGGACACGATGCTGTTCAGGGTTATATTGATAGTAAAAATCCTGATGATACTTGGGTTTCAGGAAACAATGCAATTGCTTTCTGGATTGCCAGCAGAATGGTTCAGCTGCCACGATATACAATTGGTTTGAGCTGCGTACTTGGCGGAACGGGTTTCGTTGTCTCTTTGCCGCTCCTTAAAGAACTCGGCTGGGGTGCAACATGTCTTGCTGAGGATTTGGAATTTACATTAAAAATGGTGACGGAAGGCAAAAAGGTTGCATGGTCACATGCTGCTAAGGTATATGATGAAAAGCCTCTTGACCTTGCTGCTTCCTGGAAACAAAGAAAACGCTGGATGCAGGGACACTTTTATTGTCTTTTCAAATTCTTTAAACCGCTATTAAAGAACGCAATAAAAAATCGTGATTTTGTATCTCTCGACATGTGCATCTATTTATCACAGCCTGTAATTGTTGCTTTCAACGGAATAGGAATGGTTTCCGGAATATTTTTCCTCATTGTGCTTGCAATCATTAAGGGCACATCGTTGGTTGCAATGATCTTTTCCCTAGGAACAATTTTATTCTTATACATAGGAATTGTATTTGTCTTAATGGAGCATAAACTGACACCAACTTCGTTCAAATATTTGCTGATAATGCCGCTATACAACTTGACTTGGGTACCGATTATCATTCAGGGATTTTTTAAGCGCAACGAAAACAGTTGGTCACACACAATGCACACCCGCGGTGAGATATCGATCGACGATATAAAAAAGTAATCGCTATTGACAAAAGTGACGGAAACGTGTAAAATTTCGTTTGTTGACTTGTGTCAACGATATTTAGGAACTTTGAAATTATTTGTATATGGCCCATTGGTCAAGCGGTCTAAGACATCGCCCTTTCACGGCGGTAACAGGGGTTCGATTCCCCTATGGGTCACCAATTACGGAGGAATTCCCGAGCGGCCAAAGGGGGCAGACTGTAAATCTGTTATCAGCGATTTCGGTGGTTCGAATCCACCTTCCTCCACCACAATTTGTCCGAAGGCTCTATCAAACCTAGGGTCTTCGGATTTTTTAGTTTGGTATGACAGGGGACAGTGTAGCAGGGGACGGTTCCTTGCTACACTGTCCCCTGTCACACCAAACTAAAAAATCCGAAGACCCTAGGTTTGATAGAGCCTTCGGACAAATTGTGGTGGAGGAAGGTGGATTCGAACCACCGAAATCGCTGATAACAGATTTACA
>JANYKE010000215.1 GCA_025361685.1 Eubacteriales bacterium
ATGCTTAACTACGAAATTCCGCTAAACGAAATAGTTTATGATTTCTTCGACGCGCTGAAATCCCGTACAAAAGGTTACGCCTCATTTGACTACGAGCTCGCCGAATACAAAAAATCAAAGCTTGTTAAACTTGATATAATGTTAAACGGTGAAATTGTAGACGCACTTTCATTTATAGTTCATGAGAGCAAAGCCTATCCAAGAGGAAGAAGAATGGCTGAGAAATTAAAGGCTGCAATTCACAAACAGCAATTTGAAGTTCCGATTCAGGCTTGTATCGGCGGAAAAATAATTGCCCGCGAAACAGTTAGTGCTTACAGAAAAGACGTAACTGCAAAATGTTACGGTGGCGATATTTCCAGAAAAAAGAAATTGCTTGAGAAACAAAAGGAAGGTAAGAAGCGCATGAGACAGGTTGGAAGTGTCGAAGTTCCGCAGGAAGCTTTCATGACGGTTTTGAAACTTGATACGTAAAATGTAAGGAGGTTGCTGGCAATGAAGAGAGGTTTGTACATTCACATCCCGTTTTGTAAATCCAAATGCAGATACTGTGATTTTAATTCGTATTCCAACAAGAATGAATTACAGGATGTATATTTTGCGGCAATGAAAAAAGAATTGAAAAGTTATTTTGACAGATTTGGTGTAATTAAAATTGACACTGTTTTCATTGGCGGCGGCACACCATCGTTTGTTGACTCAATGAAAATTTTTGATATTCTTGAAATTGTTTTTAGAGATTTTGACATTGATACAAGTGATGTTGAAATAACAATCGAATCAAATCCCGGAACAATAACCAGAGAAAAACTTATGGATTACAAACTTGCCGGCGTCAACAGAATAAGTTTCGGCGTGCAGGCATTGCAGCAAAATATTCTTGATAAGCTTGGACGCATTCACACAACAGAAGATTTTTTCAACGGCGTAAAGCTTGCATTGGAAAATGGATTTGTTAACATAAACGCAGATTTGATTTTCGGCATCGCAGGTCAGACTCTTGATGACTGGAAAGAAAGCGTTAACAAAATTCTTGAACTGGGCGTGCCTCATATTTCATGCTATTCGCTAAAAGTTGAGAAAGGCACTCCGTTGCAAATTGCTGTTGCAGCAGGAATAGAACAGGGAAATTGCAGTGATAAATTGGATAGAGAGATGTATTACTATGCCAAAGATACGCTGAAGGCTGCAGGATATATTCACTATGAGATTTCCAACTTTGCCAAGCCCGGGTATGAATGCAAGCACAATAAAATTTATTGGGATCAGGATGAGTATATCGGAATCGGAGCAGGTGCTCATTCATTTTATAGGGGGCGCAGATATTCAAACGTTGAAGACATTGAAAAATATTGCCGCAACATTGATGCTAATGATGCTGTCGTTAATCAAATAAAAGTTTTGGATGAGAACGGAGTAAACGAGCTGGATGTTTCCACGCTGACTTATAGCAACAATGAGTTTAGCGAATCGAAAGCAATGACCGATGAGGAAAAGATGCTCGAGTATGTTATGCTTGGTCTAAGAAAAACAGAAGGAATTAGGTGGGCTAATTTTCAGTATAGATTTTCAAAAAATGCTCGTGAGTTATATGCGGACAAAATCAGTTTGCTGAAGACAAAAGGCCTTATTGAAGTCGATGATGTTGGAATGAGATTAACAGATAAAGGTTTGGATTTAGCCAACCAAGCATTCATGGAATTTGTATAATATTTTGAAAAGGGGAATTTTTTATGATTAGAGTTACTTTTGACAGGGACAGATGTAAAGGATGTAAATTGTGCACAGAAGTCTGCCCAAAAAAAATAGTTGTGATGGATAATGAAACCATAAATGCAAAAGGGTTTTATCCTGCAACGATTTCTGATGAATCATTATGTAATGGATGCATGTCTTGTGCCAGGATGTGTCCTGACTGTGTGATAACTATTGAGAGAGTGGAGGAATAATCAGATGGCAGAAAAAATGTTGATGAAGGGAAACGAGGTTATTGCCGAGGCCGCTATCAGAGCAGGATGCAGACTTTATTTTGGATATCCGATTACACCACAAACAGAGATAGCACATTACATGGCAAAGCGATTGCCGGAAATAGGAGGCGTGTTTTTGCAGGCCGAGAGCGAAGTTGCGGCAATCAATATGGTTTACGG
>JANYKE010000226.1 GCA_025361685.1 Eubacteriales bacterium
AGGCAATACACCCGGTGTTGCTGCTTTAGCTGCCGGTGGTGTGGGACTGAATCCTTCGAATCCGCCGCCTTGACCTTGTCCGTCGCCTGCGCTCTTGCTGTCTGCGAAATAAACTTCGTCGGCAACAACTTCAGTTGCGTAATGTCTCTTGCCTTCAGTATCGTCCCAGTTTCTGGTTTGAATGCTGCCAATTACTGCGACTTGCTTGCCCTTCTTAAACCATTTCGCACAAAACTCAGCTGTGCTTCTCCATGCAACTATGTTGATGAAGTCGGCCTGCTGTGCTCCGTCTTTGGCAAATTTTCTGTTTACTGCGAGAGAAAATGTGCACACCGGAATATTGCTTGTAGTGGTATATTTGATTTCAGGGTCTTTTGTTAGTCTTCCCATCAGAATAGCTTTGTTCATGATAATACCGCCTTACTATTTGACTTTTTCTTAACTTTTGTTTTGGCTAAAAGTTTGATTTGATCTTCTTGGTTAATTACGATGTACTTTAGAATACCTTCTGTAATCTTGAACTGTCTTTCGAGCTCAAGCGGAAATTCCGGTTCACTTTCAAAGTTAACCAGTACATAATAACCTTCAGCTTTGTCTTTAATTTCATAAGCTAATTTTTTGATGCCCCACTCGTCAATTGACGTAATTGTTGCGTTTGCTTCGATAAGATCTTTGAACTTAGCAACAAGTGCTGCAACTGCTTCTTCGCCTAAAGATGAATCTACGATAAAAATATTCTCGTATCTTCTTGTCATGATTTTCACCCCCTCCCGGACAATGGCCCCACATATAGACATGGAGCAAAGGAATAAACAAAATTCAACAATCATGTTATTAAACTTTGCAAACGAAATTGTAACACACCAATTCCCAAATTGCAACCACCTATTTTCTTGCAATTGGCGGTATGATTTAAAAGTGATAATGTCCCAAGTGTTTACAAGCGATTATGTCCCAAAGACAGATTGCTGTATACTAATCTCTCAATGTCAAAATCATAGGGAGAAATATTTGTGAGAAAGGTAATTTTGAACATGAGTGAGGCAAACAAGTACGACATTATCAAAAAGCTAGTTGAAACGAACGGAAATAAGCACAGGGCTGCCAAGAAGTTAAATTGCACCATCTGACATATCAATCGCCTGATCCAAGGCTACAAGACCTTAGGAAAGGTTTTTTTCTTGCATGGCAATCATTCAAGAACACCGGTCAACAAGTTGTCCAAAGACATAAAAGATTCGATTGTAGACCTCTATCAGAACAAATACTTTGACGCAAAGATCAAAAATTTTACGGAACTACTGGCCACTAACGAAAATATCCGTGTATCACTAAGCACTATTCACGACACGCTTATGGCACAAACAATACTTTCACCAAAAGCACATAAATCAACTAAAAGACGTGTCCGGAACGAGCTTGAAGCTGCTAAGAAAAATACCGTCAGCAAAAAGGAAATTAAAAAGCTATCCGAAAAAATTGTTGCACTTGAAGATTCGCATCCAAGGCGGCCGCGTTGTGCCTACATGGGGGAGCTGCTTCAAATGGATGCTTCGGAACACAACTGGTTTGGAGAAAGTAAATCCCATCTGCATATTGCGATTGACGATGCGACTAATACAATAACCGGAGCATATTTTGACCTTCAAGAAACGCTAAACGGCTATTACAATGTGTCTTTTCAAATTCTCAATGAGTATGGCATTTCTTATGCGTTTCTTGTCAATAAAAGAACTGTCTTTGAATACAAAAAAAGTAACTCACATGATGTAGAAAATGATTCGTTTACACAATTTTCTTATGCGTGCCATCAACTTGGTGTCCAAATAAAAACAACAAGCGTTCCACAAGCCAAAGGACGCGTGGAACGCTTGTTCGGAACACTGCAGTCTCGACTCCCACTAGAAATGAGACTTGCAGGTATTACAACCATTGAGCAGGCTAACGAATTTTTAAAATCTTACATAAAAAAATTCAATACTCAATTTGCGTTGCCAGCTAATAATATCAAATCTGTTTTTGAAGAGCAAATATCTGCAGAAAAAATTAATCTGGTACTTTCGGTAATTACAAAAAGAAAAATTGATAACGGGCACTGTCTCCGCTTTAAAAACGCATATTTCATGCCCATTGATTCAAAGAGCCTTCCTGTGTACCACCGCAAAGGAACCGATGCCACAGTCATAGAAGCTTTCGACGGAGCTCTTTTCACTTGCATTGAAGACAAACTATATTCACTAAACGTTATTCCATCACATCAGAAAACCTCCAAGAACTTTGATTTTGAAAAACCAAAACCTGTAAAAATCCGCAAGAAACCTATGCCATCTGCATTCAACGCTTGGCGGAAAACGACATTTGATAAGTTTTTGCAGACACAGATCAAGCATTATGATTATACTTTTGAAGAAGCCGCAAATACACAGGCAATAAAATACAAATGACAAAATATGCTATCAAAAAATGGGGCTAATGTTTTAAATTTTTTGGGACATTTTCGCTTTTAATTGACACCACCTATTTTCTTGCAATTGGCGGGGGAATTGTGTAACATAAAGGCATGGGAAAAGTTTATGTGGTTGCTACTCCGATTGGGAATTTGTCTGACATTTCTCCGCGAGCTATTGAGGTTCTGGGGAGCGTTGATTTGATTGCTGCCGAGGATACGCGCCGAACAATTAAGCTGCTAAATTATTTTGAGATAAAGACTCAACTTGTTTCGTACCACAAGTTTAACGAAAATAATCGCGGTGAGAATATTCTTCGTCAGATTATTGATGATGATATTGATGTTGCAATAGTTTCCGATGCCGGGACCCCCGGCATTTCCGATCCGGGCAGTGTTCTTGTTAATTTGGCTAGGGAAAATAATATTGAGGTGATAGGAATTCCGGGCGCGTCTGCTGTGGCAACTGCGCTTTCGATTTCCGGATTCGAAATAAACTCGTTTGCGTTTATGGGCTTTGTGCCACGCAAGAATAAGGAGAAGTCAGATTTTTTTGGAATCATTAACGAGTCAGCGATTGAAACCTTTGTACTTTTCGAATCACCAAACAGAATTGTTGACTGCCTTGAGGCAATAGAAAAGTTTATGCCTGATTGCAGAGTTCTTGTTTGCAATGATTTATCAAAGATTCATGAGAAAAGTATTAGAGGTAACATATCTGAAGTACTTGAAATTGTAAATGCTGATGAAAAATCTTCGCTTGGTGAGTATACTATGGTTGTTCAAAAACCTGAAGCAAAAGATGTTGTTCAGATTGATGAGAGTTCTGTTAGTATTGAGGCTCTTCTTGTTGATGCCATGGTTAAGAAAAACTGTACGCTAAAAGAAGCATTGGAAATTGTTGCCACCAATAACAAAGACATTAAAAAGAATGATGCATACAAGGCGAGTTTAAAATTGAAGAATTTACTGTAGAGAATTTACTTTAGGAGGATTGTCATGAAGTACAGAGAGTTTGGTAAGACAGGGATAAAGATTTCGGCGCTTGGATTTGGATGTATGCGGTTGCCAAGAACTGCTGAAGGGAAAGCTGATGAAGAGCTGGCTATCGCATTGCTTCGAAAGGCTTATGACTCAGGAATTAATTACTTTGACAATGCATATGGTTACGCGGGCGGCAAGAGTGAACTCATACTCGGCAAGGCCCTTGAAGATGTCCGCGAAAAAGTTATGTACACATCAAAGGTTCCTGTGTGGGTTATGAAAGAACCCGGCGACTTTTGGAAATGCCTTATGGAATCGCTCGAGCGATTGCGCACAGATTACATTGACTTCTATCATTTTCATGCTGTAGATAATACAAACTGGAAGCAGACTCTTGATATGGATCTGTTAAAGAAAGCTGAAAAGGCAAGGTCAATGGGGCTGTGCAAACACCTGTCATTTTCATTTCACGATGACCCCGCGCTGATGAAAGAGATTATTGACACGGGTCTGTTTGAAAGTGTCTTGTGCCAGTACAACCTGATAGACAGAACCAACGAAGACATGATGCAGTATGCTGTTGAGCAAGGGTTAGGTGTCGCTGTCATGGGTCCGCTAGGTGGTGGCAATTTGTTGAAGGGCG
>JANYKE010000139.1 GCA_025361685.1 Eubacteriales bacterium
ACAAAATATCCGATATGAAATGTTAAGAAAGATGCGCTTTGAAAATAACTTTTGGGCTACGGCAATCCATGGTATTGATGCAGTTAAATTTCTTGCAGAATCAGAATACAAACATATCGATTTCTTTTATCAGAATTTTTATGAGCTTGGCACCAATGTCAGCAGCATATATATGTATTGTACTTTTGATTCCGGTGCTACCGCACAGCTATCATTTTGCCCTGCAACCGGATCAAACTACGAAAGAATAGTTATCAATATGCTTGATAATACTTTTGAACTTGACACAAGTTATTCGATAAAGGGCTTGCTTGTACAAAAACAAAATAGAAATCAAGTAGTTCGTGAGATAAAAGGTGATGATCTCTTTACTGCTGATCTAACCTTCGATTATGCCGGATATTATCATGAAAATGAATATTTTTTTAATTGTATCAGAAATGGTATTCTTCCTAAATGCAGCATCGAATCTTCATTGCAAGTTATGAAGATTGCGGATTGCATTTCGCGTCGGGCATCTTCATATGATTCACTCTGGGACTAATCATTGTCCGATTCATTTTCACCGGATATCTGTCTTGCAATCACTTCAATTTTATGCAACCTATGATAGAAACCTGATTTGCTGACAGGTTTTTTTGTTAGTTTGCACAATTCCTCAATACTCATTTCGGGATTGTTCAGTCTTAGCAATGCCGTTTCCTTAAGTATGTATGTAAGACTATCGAGCCCCTTCGTCATTTGAATTAACTTTATGTTTTGTGATTGTTTGATGTACGCATTAATTGTTTTGGTAATATTTGCCGTTTCACAATTCACAACGCGATTTACGCTATTATTAACATTCTTATATATCCTTGCATTTTCAAAATCCATCATGGATTTGTGTGCGCCTGCATATGCTAAAAAATCAGATATATCTTCTGACTCTTTCATATAAACAACAAAACTGGTATTCCGCTTAATTGTCTTGGCATGCCATCCGAATGACTTCAACTTTTCAAGCAAAACCGCTGAACTTGACTTATCAGAATATACAAACTCAATATGATATTTTTTCTGCGGATCGTTAATCCACCCATATTCTATAAAACTGTCTTTTAAAAATGCGGCATCAGATTTATTTCTGTTCGCTGTGCGATTTTTCAATTCGTTTTTAACGCTAACTGAAAACGACATCTCTACCCCTTCATTCTTTCCTTGACATAATAGTAATCGATTGCACGTTTCTTGTCGGACACAAGTTTCTTATCAACGACAAGCTCTATTATTGACATTGTAAGTTTTTCTGTATCGTGTCTTACCAATTCATTACTAAATGACACATAATCTCCTTCAATAACATTTACGGAATCAGGAATTCTTTCTTTATCAATAATAACCGGCTCCGAATTGTAAATCATATATTTGTCTTTTATCTCATTAGGAACTGATGCCGCATTTACCAGACAAAACTGAATAATATTTTTAAATGAATGATCTTCTATCGCATAAATGTGATCTGATACCGAATAGCCTTCAGTCTCGTTTGGCTGCGTCATTATGTTGCACGCATAGATTCTGATTGCGGATGATTTCATAATAGTTTCTGATACTTCCGGAACAATCAATACCGGAACAATGCTTGTATATACACTTCCCGGTGCAAATACAATAACATCTGCTTCTTTTATTGCAGTTAAAACTTCGGGCAATGCCTGAACATCATCATCCTTCATGAAAACCCTTTTTATTCTGCTTTTATTTTCTCTTGGATGTTCTCCTATATTTGATTCACCCTCAATAATTTTACCATCAACAAGCTCTGCGTTAATTCTCATAGCAGATCCGCTTACCGGCAGAACCCTGCCAACGATCGCCAGAACGCTGCTCATCTTTCTCACAGCTTCTTCAAAGTTATTTGAGATTCCGCTTAACGCGGCAAGAAACAAATTCCCGAAGTTCTGCCCTTTTAAAGACCCTTCATTAAAACGATATTGTAACAGATCATGCATCAAAGGCTCGGTATTGGCAAGCGCCAAAATACAGTTTCGTATATCTCCCGGCGGCAGGATTCCCATTTCTTGTCGCAAGACACCTGAACCGCCTCCATCATCGGCAACTGTTACTATTGCTGTAAGGTTGGAACTGTACCTTTTAATTCCGCGCAACAAATTAGATAGTCCTGTTCCTCCGCCAATGACAACTATTTTGGGACCCTTAACCAGAATTCTTTTTTCGTACATGAGTTTAGTCACTTCATCATTATCCAATTTCATTTGGAAAGTGCCGTTTTTGGGTAAAATGCTTACAATCGACTTTGTTGTATATCGGACAGAGAATATAAGTAATACTACGCCTGCAAATAACATAAATGATGAAAGGACATATTGAGTAATGCTCCAATAGTGAAGGCTGGAAAGAAATATAGCAGCGCCATAGCTTATTGAAATTATACCTAGTATTCCGGGCAGAATAAATCTTTTCACTTTTATCCCCGGCCTAAGCCATTCCTTAATCTTCAAAAATCTTCAACTCCTTATCATTTTCTCCGACAAATTGGACTTCGGTCTCAAGTTCAATTGCAAATTTTTTATTAACTTCACTCTTAACAATATCTATTAATTCAACAACATCATGACAAGTTGCATTTCCTGTATTTATTATAAATCCGGCATGTTTTTCTGATATCATAGCTCCGCCAACAAATCTCCTCTTTAGGTCGGCATCCTCAATCAATTTAGCGGCAAAGCATCCGTCCGGTCTTTTAAATACACTTCCTGCACTGGGAAAATTTAGTGGTTGCTTGTCCTTTCTTCTTTCATTTTACTCACTCATTTTCTTTTTTATTTCCGACTTATCCCCCTTGGAAAGATGTATCGTCGCTCCTGTAATTATTACATCCATATTCTTAAAAATGCTGTTGCGATATCCAAAAGCACAATCACCCGCATTTATAGTTTTAACATTTCCAAAATAATCCATGTATTCAACTTCAGTAACTATATCCTTCATTTCCCAGCCATATGCACCTGCATTCATGTATATTGCCCCGCCAAATGTTCCCGGGATTCCCGATGCAAACTCCAATCCTGACAACTCGCATTCATATGCTTTAACCGCCATCTTGGAAAGTGTCACACCGCACCCGCTTTTCATTACACCGCTCTGCTCATCACATTCCATATTTGTAAAACCTTTCGAAAGGTTTACGACAGCGCCGCGGAATCCTTTATCAGAAACAATAATATTGCTCCCCTTGCCCATAACAAAAACGGGAATGCTCTCATATGATAATAGTTTAAAAATATCCGTAAGTTCTGTCAAATCTTTCGGGAATATCATCAAATCAACCATGCCCCCGATTCTAATAGTAGTATATTCCTTCAGGGGTGCATTAAATATTATTCTATCCTGAGAGACAACTTTTCCCAGTCCCTCAACTATATATTCCGGCAAAACTTTTTTCATCATTTTGATCCTTATTATTACACGAATATTCTTTGTGCAACTGATTTTGCAGCATTATACCCCATCTTCTTCTGGCGATCATTCATTGCCGCAACCTCGAGTACAATCGCGAGGTTTCTACCGGGGATAACCGGAATCAGAAGTGATGGCGTCATGCTTCCAAGAATCTCATACATTCTGTCTTCAATTCCCAATCTCTCATAATCTTTCGCAGGATCCCATACCTCAAGTTCAACAATCAAATCAAGCTGCTGCTTAATTTTAACGCTACCTACCCCGTACAAATTCTTAACATCCAGAATACCGATTCCTCTGATTTCAATAAAATGACGAATCATATCTGGTGAAGTGCCGATAAGCGCACCTTCGGCGCCTTTCTTGATAATTACAATATCATCTGCAACAAGTCTGTGACCTCTCTTAACAAGTTCAAGAGCAGTCTCGCTCTTGCCGACACCACTGTCTCCCAAAATCAATATGCCCTCGCCGTAGACCTCAACAAGAACTCCATGTTTGCTAACACTATCTGCAAGTTCATCAGCCAAATATAGCAAAACAGAAATCAACAGATGAGAGGTCATACCCTCATATCCAAGAATCGGAATCTCATACTTAAGCGAAGCTTCAATCATTTCTTCGGTTGGCTCGAGATTACGCGAAAGAATCAGCGCGGGAAACCCCAGTGCGAAAAACCTTTCGTAGCGTGTTCTTCTCTCATTTGGCTCAAGACTTTCGATATATGATGTCTCGGATAATCCGATTATCTGAAGCTTAGCATCGGAAAAAAATTCAAAATACCCGTTGAGCTGTAATCCCGGGCGATTCACGTCTGTATTATCAATGGTAATTATATCTATCTTGTCCTCACATGTGATTACCCTAAGATTGAATTTCTCAATAATATCAGTCAATTTGATCATAATCGCTACCGCTTTCGTATAAATAGATTTTATTGTAATATTATAATACTTTAGCACGGTGTTGTCAAAAATAACCGTGAATGTGTTTACAAATTTTGAATATAAATATATAATGAAATGGCTATCGTTGTAATAAATATGCTATATTAGTATTATAAATTTGTATGATATTTTAGCATAATATTTTAGTTTGATATATGGTTTGTGAAAGGATGAAAAAAAATGAAAGTTTGTAAATTTGGCGGAACTTCCCTTGCATCTGCAGAGCAGATAAAAAAGGTATGTGAAATCACATTATCTGATCCCGAGAGAAGAATAATAGTTGTATCTGCACCTGGCAAAAGATTTCCCGATGACACGAAGGTTACTGATCTGCTGATTGCTGCTGCGGAAGCCTTTCTAAGGAACTCATCCGCATCTGCCGAAATGCAGTTGGTAATAGATCGCTATATGGAAATATGTGATGACCTTGGTCTTGGTTCAGAAATAAAAGAAATCATTACCGAAGATCTGAAATCATTACTTAAACTTGACACTTCAGATTCGCAGAGGTTTATGGATGCAATGAAGGCGGCAGGTGAAGACAATATTGCAAAAGTTGTCGCTGCATATCTTCATAGTTTAAATAATAGTGCATTTTATGTTAACCCAAAAGCAGCCGGCCTTCTTCTTAGCAATGAGTTTGGTAATGCAAGAGTTCTTCCGGTATCATTTCCAAATCTTCACGCATATTTTTCTGATAAAGGCAAGGAAGAGATTTTTGTTTTTCCGGGCTTTTTTGGTTACTCTCATGATGGAAGTGTAGTAACATTTTCAAGAGGCGGCTCAGATATAACCGGATCAATTTTGGCGGCTTCTGTCGGTGCATCTGTTTATGAAAATTTCACAGATGTTGATTCAGTATATGCTGCAAATCCAAAAGTCATTAGTAATCCTGTTGCTATCAAAGAAATCACATATCGGGAGATGCGTGAGCTCTCATACGCAGGATTTTCGGTTTTGCATGAGGAAACTCTCTCACCCGTTTATAAGGCCGGCATTGCGGTCAATATCCGTAATACCAATAACCCTGATGCCCCGGGTACAATGATACTTCCAACAAAAAAAATAACAGATAGAATCGTCACAGGCATTGCCGGGGATGCGGATTTTTGCACAGTATATGTAAGCAAATATTTAATGAACAGAGAGATTGGATTTGGCCGCAAGCTTCTGCAGATTTTTGAGGAGCACGGCATTTCATATGAACATACACCATCAGGAATTGATGACATTTCTGTAATTGTAAGAAAAAATTCCTTGACACCTGAAATTGAATCCACAATCGTCGAGCGAATAAAAAAAGAGTTGGTTGTTGATTCAATAAGTGTTTCGCATAATGATGCTTTGATTATTGTTGCAGGCGAAGGTATGCGGGATAGTCTCGGTGTGCTAGCAAAAGTAACAACTGCACTTTCCGCTGCCAAAATTAATATCGAAATGGTTAATCAGGGTTCATCCGAGATAAGTATCATGATCGGTGTGAAGGGCGATGACTGCAACGATGCCATCAATGCTATTTACAACGCCTTCTTCAGCTAATTCATAATCGCATGCTTCTCTATAATATTGAAGACGCTCTTCGTAGAGTTTGTATAAATTATCAATATCACAACTAATAAGAGGACGCTTCGTTTTTTCTTCATCAACAGCAAGAATCACCGGCTCGACGTGCTC
>JANYKE010000040.1 GCA_025361685.1 Eubacteriales bacterium
TGCCCTGCGCCTGCTCTTATTGCAGCAATCGAATTTGCAACAGCCATTCCCAAATCATTGTGACAATGAGTCGAAATTATCGCTTTATCTATATCGGGCACATACTTATTCAAATACTCAATCATCCTCGACATCTCTTCCGGAATCACGTATCCAACCGTATCAGGAATATTAACAATAGTCGCGCCCGATTCGATAGCCGCCTGAACAACCGAAGCCAAAAACTCCGGCTCGCTGCGCATTGCGTCCTCAGCCGAAAATTCAACATCGTTGCATTTCTTCTTTGCATATGCAACCATTGCACGCGTACGCTCCAAAACCTGGTCGGGAGTCATCTTGAGTTTATACTCCATGTGTATCGGTGAGGTAGCAAGGAACAAGTGTATGAGTGGTGATGCTGCATCTTTAAGTGCTTCATACGAAGCATCAATGTCCTTCTCAAGTGCTCTGGACAACGAGGCAACCGAGCAATCTTTAATAATCGAAGCGACTGCTTTAACTGATTCAAAATCGCCGGGAGAAGATATTGCAAATCCCGCTTCAATGACATCAACTTTTAGAATTTCAAGATACTTGGCAACCTCAATTTTTTCATCCAAATTCATGCTGCATCCAGGAGATTGTTCTCCGTCACGTAACGTCGTATCAAATATTCTAATCTTTCTCATTTGCCTGCCTCGTTTCTGTTAACTATTGCTCCTTTTTCTGCTGATGATACTGCCTTTGCATATCTTGCAAGGTAACCTTTAATATCGTTTTTTGTTTTAAGTGTCATACTCTGCTTACGCTTGTTCAATTCTTCTTCATCAACAAGCAGTTCAAGCTTGTACTCCGGAATGTTGATAGAAATGATGTCGCCTTCCAAAACGTATGCGATATTACCGCCCGCTTGTGCCTCGGGAGAAACATGCCCAATTGCCGCTCCTCTTGTGGCCCCCGAAAAACGTCCGTCGGTTATCAGCGCAACACTTTTGTCCAATCCCATACCCGCAATCGCAGACGTAGGTGAAAGCATCTCTCTCATCCCCGGCCCACCCGATGGGCCTTCATATCTAATAATCAAAACATCACCCTGCTCGATTTTGCCGCCAAAAATAGCCGTAACCGCATCCTCTTCACAATCAAAGACTCGCGACCTGCCTTCGTGAACAAGCATCCCCTCGGCAACCGCGCTGCGCTTAACTACAGCTCCGTTAGGTGCCAGTGACCCGAACAGAATTGCAATCCCGCCCGTATTTGAATATGGCGCATCAATATCTTTAATTACATTATTATCTCTAACATAAACGCCCTTCAAATCCTGCTTAAGTTTATTTCCTGTCACAGTTATTACTTCTGTATCCAGAAAATCCTTCTTGCACAGTTCGCTCATAACAGCATAGACTCCACCCGCTGCATAAAGATCTTGCATGTGGTGATGTCCTGCCGGAGCAAGCTTGCACAAATTCGGAACCTTCTCGCTAATTTCGTTAATCATTTGCAAATTGTATGCAACTCCCGCTTCATTGGCAACTGCCGCAAGATGCAAAACAGTATTTGTCGAACAGCCGAGTGCCATATCAACTGTGATTGCATTTCGAATCGATTTCTCGTTTATTATATCGAGAGCTTTAATATCTTTATTAAACAGATCCATTATTTTGGCGCCGGCTTCCTTAGCCAAACGTATGCGCTCAGAATAAACAGCAGGAATTGTTCCGTTACCCTTTAACGCAATCCCTATAGCTTCACACAGACAGTTCATTGAGTTAGCTGTAAACATTCCCGAACATGATCCGCAACCCGGACAGGCATTGTCCTCATAATATTTTAGTCTGTCATCATTAATCGCGCCTGTACTGTGCGCTGCAACCGCTTCGAAAACGCTGTTAAGATCCATAGGGCTTCCGCCGTCGTCGTTAAGAGAAAGCATTGGCCCTCCCGAAACAAATATTGAAGGCAAATTAAGGCGGCATGCAGCCATAAGCATCCCAGGCACAATCTTGTCACAATTTGGAATGAATACCAACGCATCAAAACAATGTGCGCGAACCATGCACTCGACACTATCCGCAACTATCTCTCTGGATGCCAATGAATAATTCATTCCTGAATGTCCCATAGCTATTCCATCGCATATTCCAATCGTGTTAAATTCCAGCGGAGTTCCGCCGTGTGCAAGAACGCCGTCCTTAACAGCACGTGAAATCTGTTGAAGATTAATATGCCCCGGAACTATTTCGTTGAACGAATTTACTATACCAATAATCGGTCTTCTTATCTGCTCATCACTCAAACCCGTTGCTTTCATAAGTGAACGGTGAGGTGCACAAGAAGCTCCGCTCTTAATTGCATCACTTTTCATTTTGCTACCTTCTCTCTAACCTTCTCTATAACTTTCTATATATTCAACGCCTTGTCTGCGTCTTCTCTAGTCCTTCTTCTGCCAGCTCATCTTAGCCCTTAGCTCGCCGCCCGTTTTTTCAACAAGCTGCTGAGCTTCTTGACGACGTTTTGCATTTAAATATGGTCTGTTGGCCTGGTTCTCAAGTATCCAGTTGCGTGCAAATGAACCATCCTGAATTTCGGACAACACTTTCTTCATTTCTTTCTTTGTTTCGTCTGTGATTATGCGGCTGCCCGTGACATAGTCCCCATATTCAGCAGTGTCACTAATCGAGTAACGCATAAATGACATTCCGCCCTGTACAACCAGGTCAATAATCAGTTTCATTTCATGAACACATTCGAAGTATGCATTTTCAGGCTGGTATCCGGCTTCAACTAGTGTTTCGAATCCTGCTTTCATTAACGCTGTAACTCCGCCGCATAATACTGCTTGCTCACCGAACAAATCTGTCTCGGTCTCTTCGCGAAATGTTGTTTCCAAAACTCCGGCTCTTGCTCCGCCGATTCCTAAAGCATATGCCAAAGCAATTTCTTTAGCATTGCCTGTTGCATCCTGTTCTACAGCTATAAGACAAGGAACTCCTCTGCCCTCTTGGTACTGGCTGCGAACCGTATGTCCCGGACCTTTTGGAGCTACCATAATAACGTTAACATCACTAGGAGGCATAACTTGACCATAGTGAATATTAAATCCGTGTGCAAATGCAAGTGTCATACCTGCTGTCAAGTTTGGTGCGATATCTTTCTTATATAATGCGCCTTGTGTTTCGTCATTTACCAATATCATAACGATGTCTGCTGCTCTCACAGCGTCACCGGTAAGCATAACATCCAGACCGGCCTCTTTTGCTTTTACTGCAGATTTTGATCCCTCATACAGACCAACAATTACATCCGCGCCGCTTTCCTTCAGATTCAATGCATGAGCATGTCCCTGACTGCCATAACCAATTACCGCAATTTTCTTGCCTTTAAGTAGTTCAAAATTACAATCCTTTTCATAATACATTGTAGCCATTTCATTTTCCTCCCTTAATTGTTTTCTTTTTTTCTGTCAGACAATATCCATTTCTGCCAATTGCGGTAGATCCGGTTCGACACATTTCAATAATTCCGTACGAACTTACATATTCAATAAAAGCATCTATTTTAGAAATTTCGCCTGTCAATTCAACTGATATTGAATTAGTTGAAAAATCTATTACATTAGCCCTAAAGGCATTTACAGCCTCGAGTATTTCTGTGCGCTCGCTCTTTTTTGATGCAATTTTAACAATCACAAGCTCTCTCACCACTGTATTGGCAGGATCCATTATCTGAACAGTCTTAACGTCAACCTGTTTGCTAAGCTGCTTTACAATCTGGTCCTTGACATATTCATCACCGTAAGTGACAATTGTCATTCTGGAAATCTTTGAATTCTCGGTTTCGCCGACTGTAAGACTCTCGATATTAAAACAACGTCTTGAAAACAAACCGGAAATTCTGGTGAGTACACCAAAATGATTATTCACCAATAACGAAACAATAATTTGTTGATTGGCCATAATTCTTACCTCCATTCTTATAAAATCATCTTAAAATAATATCTTTTATGCTACCGTTCGGCGGTATCATCGGCAAAACTTTTTCGTCGCTGTCTATCTTACAATCAATCAAAACCGGAGTCGTGTATTTAAAAGCTTCTTCCAAAACCAGGTCAAGTTCTTTTTTGGTCTTAACACTAAATCCCTTAGCTCCAAAATTATCAGCCAGTCCGGCAAAATTAGTGCATCTGTTCATTGTCGTATTTGAATAGCGTTTGTTGAAGAACAGTGTCTGCCATTGTCTTACCATACCAAGCACGCAATTATTAAGAACAACTATTATTAACGGCAATTCATTTGTAACAGCAGTAGCAAGCTCGTTCAGATTCATATGAAAGCTTCCATCGCTTGTAAACAATACAGTACGCTTTTTATTCTTTCCGATACAAGCACCCATTGCTGAACCCATTCCGAATCCCATTGTGCCCAAGCCTCCGCTGGTAATAAACGTGCGCGGGGTTGAGAATTTGTAATATTGTGCCGTCCACATTTGATGCTGTCCAACATCGGTTGCAACAATTCCATCCTTTGGCATAAACTCATTGATTCTCTCAATAATCGATTGCGGAGTCAGTCTGCTTTTGGCCATCTGTAAATTGTTATCAACGTGATCCTTTAATTTGACAATCTCTGCATGCCATGTCTTATGTGTAAACTGTGGCAATCTCTTGCACAATATCTGCAGCACTTGTTTAACATCTCCGATTAACCCGGTATATGCAGGTATGTTCTTACTAATCTCTGCAGGATCAATATCAATATGCAACACCTTGTGTCCGTGTGCAAATGAAACCTTGTTACCTGTTGCTCTATCAGAAAATCTAACTCCAACCGCAATAATCAAATCACAATCCGCAATTGCTCTCGTTGCGGCATATCTTCCATGCATTCCAACCATGCCTAAAGCTCTTGGCTCATTCCACGGAACCGCAGACAATCCCATCATACTTGATCCTATCGGTGCATCAATCTTGTTGGCAAATTCCAATAATTTTTTTGATGCGTCAGAAGATACAACACCGCCGCCCGCATAAATGAATGGTCTCTTGGCTGCGGAAATAAGTTGAATAGCCTCCTTCAAAGCATCCTCGTCAATTGCACTTTTGGCAACAGCAGCCTTTTTTGAAATCGGTACAAAATTCGTTTCTGCAAGTTGAATGTCTTTTGGTATATCAACAAGTACCGGGCCGGGTCTGCCTGAAGTGGCAACCGCAAAAGCTTCTCTTAAAGTATCAGCTAACTCCGTTATGTCTTTAACAATATAGTTATGCTTTGTTATTGGCATTGTAATGCCCGTAATGTCGACTTCCTGAAAGCTATCTCTCCCAAGAAAATCCGTCGCAACATTGCCTGTAATTGCAATCAAAGGAATGCTGTCAAGATATGCATTGGCAATACCTGTTACAAGATTGGTCGCGCCCGGGCCTGAAGTGGCAATAACAACTCCGGCCTTACCGGTTACCCTTGCATAACCATCAGCTGCATGGGTTGCCCCTTGCTCATGACAAGTAATAATATGTCTCACTCGGTGGCTATTCTTATAAAGCTGGTCGTAAATATTAAGCACCATGCCGCCCGGGTAGCCAAAGACCGTATCAACTCCCTGTTCTGCCAAGACTTCAATTAAAATAGCCGCTCCTGATAATTTCATTTTCCAAATCCTTTCAAAAATAATAAAAAAATATAACTAACTTGTCTCGATGATGATAAAAACAACTTCGAAACCCAAGTATTTATTGCAACTTGTCTGTCTAATTTATCATATAAAAAAATAAATGTCAATGATTATAATGGTTTCGGGCATATTTACTTTGTTTGAAAAACTAATTATTTTTTAAAATCAGGAACACATAATGCTGCTGTTCGAATTTTGACATCACAAATAATGTATGCGATAATTAATGCAAATAAATCTGTAAAGGAGTTGCAAAATGCAGGCAAACGAAAAGATAAATTTCATTATTGAAAATATTGAAAAAGTTATTGTTGGCAAACGTGCTTCAATCGAACTTGTAATGATAGCGCTTATTAGTGAGGGACACGTTCTGATTGAGGATGTGCCGGGCGTCGGCAAGACTCTTCTGGTCTCTGCATTGGCCAAGTCACTTAATGCTATTTTTCGCAGAATTCAATTTACGCCGGATGTTCTTCCGTCTGATATAACCGGTTTTTCTGTATACAATCAGAAGTCGGGCGAGTTCGAATTTCGTCACGGTGCTGTTATGGGCAACATTGTTCTCGCTGATGAAATCAACAGAACTTCTCCAAAGACTCAGTCAAGCTTACTCGAAGCTATGGAGGAAGGACAAGTTACGGTTGACGGATTTACGTATGAACTGCCAAAACCTTTTATCGTTCTTGCAACACAGAATCCAATTGAATATCTGGGCACATATCCGCTGCCGGAAGCTCAGATTGATCGCTTCTTTTTGAAAATAGAAATTGGCTATCCCAGCAAAGCTGAAGAGTCAGCCATTCTCGAATTGTACAGATCCAATGAACCGATAAATACTCTTCAAGCAGTTGCATCATCGAGTGACATCATTGCACTTCAAGCGCTGTCAAGAAGCATACATGTTGATGCCGCAATAAATGATTACATCGTTAACATTGTTGCCGCTACGCGCAATAATCCGCTGATTACTCTTGGTGCAAGTGTAAGGGGCTCCCTTTCGTTGTTCCGCGCAGCCCAAGCCAAGGCAATGTTTTGCGGCCGCTCATTTGTAATTCCTGACGACGTTAAAGAAATGATATTTCCGGTTCTTTCACACAGAATCATCCTTAGCAGCGAGGCAAAGTTATCTAATCAGACTCCAAAAAGTATTTTGCATGAAATATTAAATAGGACAGCAGTCCCGGGTGTCAAAAGGTAGATGACTAAGAACAGAATAGTATTTATATTAATGCTAATACTATCAGTAATATTCATATATTTTTACGGCGGAGTTGTTCCTTACACACTTTTCTATTTAGTAATAAGTATTGCAGCTGTTTCTTTTTTGTACTCATTTATTCTTCATCATTCAACAAAATGTTCTCAGTCTCTGAGCAGTCTGACCGCAACCAAAGGTGACCGTGTAATATACAAGTATGTGTTTTTTAACAATTCCATTTTACTTAACCCATACCTCACAAGCAATTTTTCTAAAACATCATTATTAATCAGCGAGCTTGACGGAATAGTCGGATTCTCAATAAAACCGCGCGGTAAAAAGGAGAAGGCGTACGGAATTGTATGCAAATACCGAGGCGTGTATGAGCTTGGCATCAGTGAAGTATTTGTTGAAGACTTCTTTGGAATTTTCAAACATAAAATCCCAATTGATATGAATTTTACGCTTACAGTTTATCCGAAAATAATTGATATAAGCAATTTCATTCCACTTATCAGCACAGTTGATGATGATGCGGAAACTTCAAATACACTTGTGCGCAACAGAAGAGAAACAGGTGATATACGCAACTACGTTTTTGGCGATCCAATCAAGTCTGTTCATTGGAAACTGTCGGCAAAGCTAAATCAACTTTTGGTAAA